>NZ_JAMPQO010000007.1:0-82252 GCF_028482485.1 Providencia sp. PROV116
AGTCACTTTTCCCGTCATATTCAGTTCTACAGCGTTGTTGGCTTCACTCAGCTACCCGAGTCACATACTTATGTATGCTCCTCGGGATATCTTCATTTTGCCGCCTAGCTGTAGACCCGACTATTTAGGGAAAACAGTATGAAAAACAACAAGAAAAGCATCATAAAAAACAGTTGAAAAATCACGCCATATTTAGAGAAAACAGCATAAAAAATAGCAAGAAAAACATCATAAAAAGCAGTTGAAAAATCACGCCATATTTAGAGAAAACAGTATAAAAAACAGCAAGAAAAGCATCATAAAAAATAGTTGAAAAATCACGCCATAATTTATCTGATTACGTTAATCATTAATGATGGATTTTGTCTAAATCCCCGTATAACGAAGGTTCCCCTTCAGGGCGTGTTTTAAAACGGCGGTGTAGCCACATATATTGTTCTGGCGCCCTGAGGATTTCTTTTTCGATAATTTGGTTCATCATGGTTGCGGTAGCCACATTATCTTCAATTGGGAAATCATCAATGGCAGGTTGAATGATCAATTCATAACCTTTACCGTTAGGTAAACGCCTTGGGGTAAAAGGCACCACTAAAGGGGAAGCCAGGCGTAAAATAATTTGTGAACCATTGGTTGTCGCTGCATTTTCTACAGCGAATAAAGGTGCAAATGTACTATTGCGTGGGCCGTAATCATGGTCGGGGGCATACCATAAAATTTCCCCATTTTTTAAGTCGCGGACCATGCCTTTCATATCTTTGCGATCCAACATATATTTATTGGAACGTAACCGACCACGGGTTTGTAACCAATCAAGCAGGTTATTATCATTGGCGCGATACACACCAATACCCGGATTTAACATACCAAAGGCTCGAGCACCTATTTCCAAGGTTAAAAAATGAACGCCGAGCGCGATAATACCTCTGCCAGTTTGGCGAGCTGCAACGGCATTTTCTTCCCCAATGACTTTGACCCAGCGACGAACGCGCCAATCAGGCCAAAACCAAGCCATACCCGTTTCAAATAAGCCCATGCCGACAGATTCAAAGTTTTTGTCTATGCAACGCTGCCGTTCCTGCTCACTCATCTCTGGAAAGCATAATTGCAAATTTCGTTCTGCGACTTTCACCCGCTTTTTCAAAAAGCGCTTGGAAAACAAACCTAAACGAGTTCCCATCCAATAAATGACAGGATAAGGCAATAAAACAAGAAGATATAATACGCCAATACCTAGCCAAGTTAGCCAGTAACGAGGATGGAGGAACCGTTTTTGAAATTTTGGAGCTAGTATCATTATTATCCGAATATATTAGTCATAAATTAATAAAAAGGCATGATTAAACTATATCAAATTATTCGTTTAAAGCGTTAACTGCCTGCATGGTGCTCATTAACTCAGCTAAGTTGCGAACAGCCATTTTCTCCATGACACGAGACCGATGAACTTCAACGGTGCGCACAGAAACACAGGCTGCCTCAGCAATTTCACGGTTAATTAAGCCTTGCAACACATAGCCACAGATATCTTTTTCACGAGGCGTGAGCGTTTCATAGCGCTGTTTAATTAAATACCCTTCAGTGGCTTTCGTGGTTTGTGAGCGAGCTTGCTCTAAGGTCTTAGCAAGCTGTTGGCTATCAATGGGTTTTTGTAGAAAATCAACGGCACCCAGTTTCACTTGTTCTACCGCCATCGGGATATCCCCATGGCCAGACAAAAAGATCACGGCTAATGTGCTGTGTTGTTCCCTCAGGTATTGGTGAACTTGTCGCCCGTCTAATTTAGGCATGCGCATATCCAATAACACCACACCTTCTTGGTGTAATGCCGCATTTTGGATAAATGCTTCACTGTCATTCCAAACGGTAACGCTATAGCCCAATGTTTCTAGTAAGAATTGGCAGGCATCCGTTACATCGGGGTCATCATCCACGAGATGGATCACTGGCATACATATACCTCGTCGTGTAGAGGGTGACAAAATAGGGTGCTTTATGTGATGAGCATTGATTATCGTAATAAAGCCATTGTCACATATAGTTAATGTGAATGTTATCAATTACGTGGCAAAACATGCTCAATCCACGATTTTATTGTGATAATTGAAAATGAGAGTGACCATTAGGCCATGTAACCCATCATCACTTAAGTTATTTTCGATACGAATATCGCCACCTTGGCTTTGGATCAAACGCTGGCAAATCACTAAACCTAACCCTAAACCTTCTTTTTTAGTCGTAGCAAATGGTGTGATACCTTGCTCTAATTGACCCGCAGGCATACCTCCAGCATTATCCTGCAAAACGAGTAAAAAATGCTGTTGTGAAAAATGAAACTCGAAACGCAGTAGGGTTGCCCCTGCTTGTAAACTGTTGCTGATTAAATTGGAAAGTAATTGCTCAAGTAACGTATCAGGCAACATCAGGGAGATGTCAGGCGTTTCAGGTAAAATTAACTTTGCATCGGGGTAGTGTTGGTCTGCACGCAATAATTGCCAAATATGATTAATGGCCTGTTTAACTGATTGTTGGCTCAAGGTGACTGCCGGGTCAAGACTTGGTTTACCCGCCCAGAGGCGTAAATTACGAATGATATCGGCTCCACGTTGAGCTTGGTCATCGATTTTTGTTAATACGT
Organism: Providencia sp. PROV116; assembly: GCF_028482485.1. NCBI lineage: Bacteria > Pseudomonadati > Pseudomonadota > Gammaproteobacteria > Enterobacterales > Morganellaceae > Providencia > Providencia sp. PROV116. The sequence continues at coordinate 2,636 of NZ_JAMPQO010000007.1, forward strand.
TAATTAATGGGTGGCTTTCAGACTCTTTAGTCAGGCGTAGAATACACCCCTGAGCATAGTGGCGAATTGCAGACAGGGGTTGATTCAATTCATGAGCAAATCCAGAAGCCATTTCCCCCAAAATATTTAACCGCTGTGCCTTTTGTAAATTGGCTTCTTGTTCTCGTAAGCGGTTATGCGCTTCTTCTAATTGGCGGCTACGGCGCCTAACCAAAAAGGCAATCCAAACATGATTAATGCCAAGTAACACAAAAAATAACGCGACAAGGCTAAGAGTGATTTGGTTTTGAATAGTCCAACTGACGATATCTTGCCAGATTTGACGTTGTTGCGGGTGTTGGTTAACGTCCCTGAGCAAGGTTTCAACTTGAGTCACCGAGGCCGGAGCTCCCCAACGCATGGCGGCTTTATCGGTTGATAATAATGTCTTGGTGACTTTGTCGACTAAATTATCCGGCACTTCACTTAAGGCAGCAAAAGACCAGTTTGGATACAGTTCTGTGCTAGTTAAACAAGAGAGAGAGCTTGGATGTTGAATTAGTGGACGAAATTGTGTTTTATCAATCAGCCCTTCGCTATGCATATTTTCTAATAAACAGACAGGAACAATTGCCGCAGATAATGAATCATCACGCAGTGCATATAATAATGCATCAGCAGGAAAGCCTAAAAATTGCATCTTAAAGTCTTTAGCCGCATCGTAGCCCATATCCCTTAACACTTTGTAACCTAATAAATAGCCACCAAAAGCATCTGGCGAGATAGCGCCGACTTTTTTGCCAATTAGGTTTTTAACTTCTGATATATCACTGTCTTTGCGAACTAATATTAAGCTGCCAATAACATTACGCGTCGTGCTGTTGGGCTCCACATCAGAACGAAGGGAGAGCAACCAACGTAAATGATAGCGGTTATCTAACTGAATAAATTGGGCAGGATTCGTCAGTAAAAAATCAATCTTACGGTTGGAAATTGCTTCTTTCATTTCATCTAAATTGAGTGGTTGTAACGTAAAACGTTCCCCAGGAATAGACTCATTGAGTGTGTCAATAAGTGGTTGCCAATGAGATTGGGTGGAACTCGGTCCACGCAAGGCTAATACTCCGATAGTCCATTGTGCCGAAATTGCAGGCAAAGACCACGTCAGTAGCATGATTAATAGTATGTGATACAACGGCCTAGGCGATTTTTTTAACATATTTGAGTTATTCGTTGCGTTAGATCAATTTAGCTACGGGTATGTGGTAAACCACAATAGGGCGGCGGCTCCACACTTCTTACAATGGCACTACACGTTTTATCAAGATAACTCATTTGGTTTAAAGAGAAATAACAATTCCACGGGTTATCTTAACGAGACTGTACCCATTGTCAATAACGCATGTAATACAAATAACATATTGATTAATAACTTTTATTTTCGCATTAGCAATGTCAGTACTGGAGCCAATTATGGATCTGAGTAAACGAAAATTTCTACAACAAATTGGGGCGGTGACTGCGGGAGCTTCGTTAATTCCTATCGCAGAAGCTGGGCTCAGTTTTTCCCCGACACGCCGAGAAGGCAACCCAGAAAAACGTTATGGAATGTTGATTGATTTACGTCGTTGTATTGGTTGCCAATCTTGCACAGTAAGCTGCTCGGTTGAAAACCAAACCCCACAAGGCCAATTTAGAACGACAGTGAATCAATATCAAGTTGCAGTGAAGGGCGAAGAAGGTTTTACCAACGTATTATTACCTCGCCTATGTAACCACTGTGATAACCCTCCTTGTGTACCGGTATGTCCAGTTCAAGCGACTTTCCAACGTGAAGACGGCATTGTTGTCGTTGATAACGAACGCTGTGTTGGTTGTGCTTACTGCGTACAAGCGTGCCCATACGATGCTCGCTTTATCAACCACTCTACGCAAACCGCCGATAAATGCACATTTTGCGCTCATCGCTTAGAAGTGGGGTTATTGCCAGCTTGTGTTGAATCTTGTGTGGGGGGCGCACGCATTATTGGGGATTTAAAAGACCCGAACAGTACTATTCGTAAAATGCTGACAGAGCACGAAGCTGAAATCAAAGTCCTCAAACCGGAAAATGGCACATTACCTCAAGTTTTCTATATCGGTTTAGATGACGCATTCGTGCAGCCGCTACAAGGCAAAGGGCAGCCCGCATTATGGCAGGAGGTGTTCTGATGAATGGCCAAGTAACTTATATTTCAGAAGTCATGGCTCAGCCACAAGAATTCTTTTGGCTTCCTTGGGCGGTACAATATTTCTTCTTCATAGGAATTGCTGCTTGCGCGGTACTGTACGCTTGTTATCTTCATTGGAGAAATAAACCTGAAAACAGTCGCTTAGAGATGATTGCAGTATTTATTGCTATCACGATGGGTATTACCGCTCCATTAGCATTAACCGCAGATTTACACCAAACCGCAAGGGTATGGCATTTCTACGCGCATCCAACAATATGGTCTTGGATGTGGTGGGGGTCTGTGTTACTGCCATTATTCACTACATTTATTGGTTTATATTTTGTCGCATTAGTGGTGAAACTGATTTGGAAAAAAGAGTTTAAAGCAACACGTTGGGTGGCGTTGTTGGCTGCACTTTCAGCGATAGGATTATTGTTATATACCGGCCGTGAAGCCTCAGTATTAAATGCTCGCCCAATTTGGTATAGCTGGTGGATACCAGTATTGATGTTCCTCAGTGCGCTACAAGTATTACCTGCATTGATTAACTTAGGAGCACGCCGTGAACCTCAATATCAAAACCGCTTAGCACGCTTCCAAGTTGTGACATTATTGCTGTTCGCCGTTTGTTTTGCGCTATGGCTCTCAGGTGATACCACCTCAGGTATTGCAGTACGTCAACAGTTAGATACAGCAAGTCCTGGGTGGTGGATGTTGATGGGAATTTGTGCATTGTGGGTAATCACTTTTGCGATGTCCGTCAGTAATTTAAAAGCGAATCGCTCGGTTGCATATATCACTGTTCTCGCTTTAATTTCAATGGCTTTTGCTTGGACGATACGTTGGATTTTCCTGATGGAAGTTCAAGCGGTACCAAAATATAACATTATCGCTAACCCATACCATTTCCCATTGGGAACAGACGGATTACTGGCAATTGTCGGCACATTCGGTTTATGGATTGCATTAACAATTATTGTTCGTGAAGGTGTTCGCTGGTTTGCGAGGAGAGTGCAACATGGCTAAATTCTCAAGACGTCAATGGCTTAAAGGTAGTTTGGTTGTCGGTGGTATCGCATTATTTGGTGCAAGCTACCGTGATGTGGCCAAACGTGCAGTCGATGGTCTGGTTAATGGTACGTCAGGTAAAGTCACTCTTGATAGGCTCAATGGTAACTCTTTACGTCCTGAAGGACAGGCACTGAAAGGTTGGCAAGAAAACCCAGAACAAGTGGTTGCGATGACGCAATGTTTTGGTTGTTGGACTCAGTGTGGTATTCGTGCTCGCGTTGATACAGCGAAAAATGAAGTATTGCGTATTGCGGGGAACCCTTATCATCCACTATCTCATGAAGAGCATTTTCCGTATGGCATGCCGCTGAAAATGGCATTTAACAAAATGAGTGGGGAATCAGGCCTTGAACACCGTTCGACTGCCTGTGCTCGAGGTGCGACGTTAATGGAAGGCTTAACAAGCCCATTGCGTATTCTCGAACCGATGAAACGTGTTGGCAAACGCGGGGAAGGTAAATGGGAGCGCATCAGTTTTGAACAATTAATAAAAGAAGTGGTTGAAGGGGGCGATTTATTTGGTGAAGGGCATGTGGATGGCTTACGGGCGATCCGTGACTTAGAAACGCCTTTAGACCCATCCCAACCAAAACTGGGACCAAAAGCCAACCAATTATTAGTGACCAATGCAGGTGACGACGGCCGTGATGGTTTTATCCGTCGCTTTGCACAAAATGCCTTTGGTAGTAAAAACTTTGGAGCTCACGGTTCGTATTGTGGATTGGCTTATCGTGCCGGTTCCGGTGCATTGATGGATGATTTGGACAAAAACGCCCACGTCAAACCCGATTGGGATAATGTTCGTTTCGCACTGTTCTTAGGCACATCGCCTGCGCAATCAGGTAACCCATTTAAGCGCCAAGGCCGTCAATTGGCGACTGCGCGTTTACGTGATTCATTTAACTATGTGGTGGTTTCGCCTGCATTACCATTAACAACGACTTTAGCAAATGACCACGGCCACTGGGTCCCAGTACAGCCGGGTACTGACGCTGCGTTAGTGATGGGGATGATCAGTTGGATCATTGAAAATGAGCGTTACAATGCCAAATACCTCAGTGTGCCAAGTGAAAAATCCATGGAAGCGATGGGGGAGAAAAGCTGGACTAACTCAACACATTTAGTCATTACGGATGATAACCACCCATTAGCTGGCAAATTGTTAATTTCTTCTTATATCACAGGAGAAGGTGACGATGAGAAAGCCTATTTAGTACAAGATGCCTCTGGCGAATTAAAACTGGCAAACGAAGTTCCAACTGCTGAATTGTTTGTGACACGCCAAGTGACTTTGCACGATGGCAGTGAAGTGACGGTTAAATCCAGCTTCCAGTGTCTTAAAGAAGCCGCAAATCGCATGACTTTGGAAGAATATAGCCAGCGCTGTCATGTCCCAGTAAAAACCATTGAATCACTGGGTAAAGCATTAACGTCTTATGATAGAAAAGCCGCAGTTATTTCCCATGGCGGTATGATGGGCGGTAATGGTTTCTACACTGCATGGTCAGTTATCATGCTTAACGCATTGATTGGTAACTTAAACTTGAAAGGCGGTGTTTCTGTTGGTGGTGGTAAATTCAACGGAGAAAACGATGGGCCACGTTACAAAATTGCCAGCTATAAAGGTAAAGTGAAACCTAAAGGTGTGGTGTTATCACGTAGCAATGAAGTGTATGAAAAATCAGATGAATTCAAAGCGCGTCAGGCGGCAGGTGAGAACCCATATCCTGCAAAAGCCCCTTGGTACCCGTTTGCCAAAGGTCAACTAACAGAACAGTTAGCATCCGCCTTGATGGGGTATCCTTATGCACTGAAAGCGTGGATCACCAATATGACTAACCCTGTATATGGTATCGCAGGTATTCGTCAGGTGATGGAAGAAAAACTGAAGGACCCTAAACACTTGCCGCTGATTATAGGTATTGATGCCTTTATGAATGAAACCACGGCATTGGCAGATTACATTGTGCCGGATACCCATAATTTCGAAAGTTGGGGGTTCAGTGCACCATGGTCTGGTGTGCAGGTCAAAGCCAGTACGGCACGTTGGCCGATTGTTGAGTCACGCACGGCTAAAACAGCAGATGGCCAGCCAGTTTCGATGGAGAGTTTTTGTATCGCTGTAGCAAAAGAACTTAATTTACCGGGCTTTGGTGATAACGTGATTGAAGATATGGATGGCAACATGCATTCACTCAATACAGCTGAAGACTATTACTTAAGAGTTGCTGCAAATATGGCATGGCTAGGGGAAAAACCAGTTCCTGAAGCCGCAACAGAAGATATCCAAATCAGTGGCGTGGAGCGCATTTTACCAGCGATTACGCGTACGTTAAAACCAGAAGAAGTTCGCCGTGTTGCCTATATTTTCACAAGAGGAGGCCGTTTTGCTCCGTATGAAAAAGCATGGGATGGCGATGCAACAGGCCCTCAATGGAAAAAAGGCTTACAAATCTGGAATCCAACGGTGGCAATCAATCGACATGCCATAACGGGTGAGCGTTATAGTGGTTGCCCAACTTACTATCCACCACGTATGGCAAATGGCGATGATGTGAATACGGTATTCCCAGAACAAGAGTGGCCGTTGAAACTGATGTCATTTAAATCCCATGTCATGAGCAGTTCAACGACAGTCATTGAACGTCTACGCCATGTGAAACCAACGAATCTTGTTGCTTTGCATCCCGATGATGCAGCAAAAATGGGTGTCAAACATGGCGATTTGATCCGGATCACCACACCGGGTGGCCATGCTGAAGCCCAAGTGAGTGTTCTTGATGGTGTAATGCCTGGGGTACTTGCGATTGAGCATGGTTATGGGCACACCGAAATGGGGGCGAAACAGCATTATCTGGATGGCCAACCAATGCCAATGAATGAGGCAAATGGTTCAGGAATTAACTTAAATGACCTTGGGTTTGCTGACCCAACACGTGAAGTCGCCAACACGTGGTTAGACTGGGTTTCGGGGGCATCGGTACGCCAAGGATTACCTGCTCGCATTGAGTTAATTGGTTAAACGAAGTAGTAAGGATGGTTAGTGATGGGGACCTGCATAGCTTCATTATTAACCATCTGGTTGTTGGCAATATGTAGTAAGCAGTTGACATTGCGCATAAAACGGTGTGCTACCACACCGTGACTTCGGCAAATGCCTGGGAGGGGGAGCCCTCCCTTTTTTAATGGTTTATCGCAACAGTGGGGAAACCGATTGTTCCAAACCGATGCTTTGAAGCATCAAAACACCCATCAAAATAAATAAAATACCTGCCAAAATTTTTAGTGAGATTGCCCAATAAGGGGAAAATGACTTTCCTTTTAATTGTGATACGCGAACCGCATTATCACGCATTAAATGAACAAAAATGGCAATTAAACAAATGGTTAATGCAGTACCCATTGCCATTGCTAAGGCAGCGATAACCCCCCATGTATATACTTCTATCACATAAGAAAACAGCAATACGAGAATTGCTCCAGAACAAGGACGAATCCCCATTGATAGAATGATCAATAGTTTACTTTTAAAACTGGATTGCAATTGATGAGACTGGATAACGTGTTGGTGGCCACAACCACAGCTGTCCGAGTGGCTATGGGCTTTTGTTTTAATTATTGCTTTCGTTGAAGAATTCAATGGCTGAATGCTTTTTATCGTGAGTGGGGTTAAGTATTTTGATTTGCGGATTAACCAGCCACGACGTAATGCGCTGAGACATAAATAGCTACCCAGTAAAATAACAAATAGATAACTGATTTGTTCTGCATATAAACTGGCTTGGTTGAGATGTTTAGTAGAGAGTTGGAATAGGATCAATACTAAGGAAACTAAAGTAATCGCAACAAGCCCTTGTAAGAGTGATGCTAGTAAGCTAATGATAACACTCTGCTTTAAATGAGTCGCTTGGGTGGCAATATAGGTGGTAATAATTAATTTGCCATGACCCGGTCCAAGGGCATGCAAAAAACCATAAGCAAAGCTGGCAATCACCAGTAACCCACCTGCATACCATGGGCGAGAGGTGGTTTCTTGCAATAAGTAAGATAACCCTTGGTTTAACTGTTTTTGCCAAGCTAGGCTAAGTTGTAACCATGATCCCCAGTGAATGTATAGCTGCCAAGTGACATAGGTAATAAGTCCCACAAACAGCGCAGTAATTATTAATTTTTGCGTACGTAAAGGCATTATGGACATTGTATATCAACCCGTTGTGCAAACTGTTTGCCAAGTGCTAAATCCTCTTCTGGATTATCACTTTTGTCTAAAGAGAAAGCGTAGGCGCGCATTGAATCGGTCACATTTGCTTCTTGTAATTCCATCTGGCAATTTGCAGCAATATCCAACGGTAGGTTAATTTGTTGTTTATTTTGGTAAGTCATACTGACATAGAAAGTTGGGTCATAAGTTTGAATTTCCACATGGGAACCTGCTATAGGCAGGGGTTGCATAAATGAAGCGGTAAAGAAGAAAACTAAAGAAAAGCCATCTTTTTCTAAATGGTAGCTATCTGGAATTCGTTTAAAGCTCACTTTCTTCCCCTGATAATAAAAATCAGTGAAATAATCTTGCACCAACACATTTGCCATAATAATAGCTTCTTGCTGTTTCCAACGAGGATCATCCGGTTTAATGCCTTTTAATTCATAGGCAATATCCGCTGATGTCATGGGGTCCATTTTCCAAACATAGCTAATCCCTGTGTATTTATCTTGTTTATTTTCAAGGGAAATTTGCATCTCAATAAAACTGTGAGGGTGTGCCGCTACTAGTGGAGCAACTATGAACAGAAATAAAAAATAGAAAGGAAAAAATCGCATCATTCAGTCAGCTAAATTGGCTTATCAAATAAATGTTATAACATAACGAACTGCAAACTAAAAAGAAAAATATTTCGGAATGATTTAAAAATCAACTTAAAACGAGTCGTTAATACTTCTATCACAATAACCTTTCAAATAAAGGGTTTTTTATTAACAAAATAACAGCGATAATATTTGATAATAATCAGATGTGGACATTTCGTGGACACTATATGATTTTAAGCTTTAAATATTAACTAGTTACAAAGGAAAAGAGAACACCATGCCAGTGTTACATAACCAAATTTCAAATAAAATTTTAAAAGAGCGCATGTTGGCGGAGGTCGAGCCGCGCACCACTATTTCTTTTTACAAGTATTTTAATATCCAAGACCCAAACGAATTTCGCAATCAATGGTACCAACAATTTAAAGCGTTGAGTGTTTTTGGGCGCGTTTATATTGCAAAAGAAGGCATTAATGCACAAATCAGTGTGCCTGAATCCAATGTGAGCGCATTACGCGAACTCATTTATGCAACAGACCCCGCATTAGAAAACCTACGTTTAAATATTGCGATTGATGATGACGGTAAATCATTTTGGGTGCTGCGTATGAAAGTCCGTGAGCGTGTAGTGGCTGATGGTATTGATGACGAAACATTTAACCCAGCAAATACAGGGCAATATCTAAAAGCTCATGAAGTGAATGAGATGATTGATGACCCAAATACTGTTTTCGTTGATATGCGAAATCATTATGAGTATGAAGTGGGGCGTTTTGATAATGCGATTGAAATACCATCAGATACATTTAGAGAGCAACTGCCAATGGCGGTTGAAATGCTGCAAGAGCAAAAAGATAAAAATGTTGTGATGTATTGTACTGGTGGGATCCGTTGTGAAAAAGCCAGTGCTTATATGCTGCATAATGGTTTTAAAAATGTCTACCATGTTGAAGGTGGGATTATTGAATACGCACGTAAGGCGAAGGAGCAGGGCCTACCTTTACGGTTTAAAGGGAAAAACTTTGTTTTTGACAACCGCATGGGTGAGCGCATTACAGAGGACACATTAGCACAATGCCACCAATGTGGCGTACCTTGCGATGCACACACCAATTGCGCTAATGATGGTTGCCACTTACTGTTTATCCAATGCCCTAGCTGTGCAGAAAAATATGAAGGTTGCTGCAGTTCGTCTTGTACAGAAGAAATGAAACTTCCTGAGCAAGAGCAACGCGCACGACGTGCAGGACGTGAGGTCAGTAATAAAATCTTTAATAAATCACGCCACCGTTTATCCGATGGGTTATTAAATAAAGATAGCTAGTCATTAATGTTATCTATAATAAGAAAGCCCTGCAATTAGGGCTTTTTTTTAATATAAATATTTAAATACATTATATATAAAAAATAACTCTATTCTGTTTTTGACGAAAACTTTAGAGGTAATATGTCTTTTTTGTGAGTAAACAGTGCTATTGCTAATTCCTAGTTTTCGAGAAATAATATGATTAGGTGTTTCATTCATCCAGTTGTTAATAATATTTTGTTCTTTAATTGTGAAAATAGATGAATCAATGTTATTAGCAAGCTTGGTGATTTTCTCTATTTGTTCATAGTCACGAATAACCTTATCAAGAGTTTGAATAATAATATCTTTTGATAGGATGAAATAATTATCCTTTAATAACAATGGATTGTTTGTTTGTGGATACGGGGCATTAATATAAATATAAAATCGTATATTATTAGTGTTGCTTAATAATTTCTGTAGTGTAGGACAGTAATTAGAGTAATTACAATAATACGTTAAATTCACTAGTATAATGCTTGGTGTGTTTGTTTTTATAAAACTAATAGCTTCTTTTATACATCCTGTACTAATAAATTCGAGTTTTTTATTTTTGGACAAATATTCTGTAATGCCAAGACGTGTATAATAACATTCATCAATAACTAATATTCGCATTGGAACATCCTTGTTCAAGAAGATGCCTTACAATAAATTGGAATTGATAGTGAAGTCAACCAAGGATTAATAAAAACAATAAATAGTGTTCTTATTTTAAATTGCTAATTAGTAATTAATTGATAAGGTAATTATATAAAGATATATAATTACCTATGTAGATGAATAAATTAAATGGATATTAGTGTTACTAATATCCATTTATTTCCCTAGTGTGTTTTAAAATCAAACTCGACATATTCCCCTGATTCTATCTTGTCTACGCCTGCTTGGAGAATATGAATGAGTTGTTTTGCCACATCAGTCGTTAGCCACATGGTTTTATCCACAATAGCGTCACCTGTGTGGTTATCTTGCTCAGGGAGGTAGTGCAAACGCAACATCATAGCGTCGTAATCATCGACCGTGCTGATGTCCCAGCCAACTACTGGGTGGGTTTGAATGACATCATTTTTTTTATTCATATAAACCTCCTAATCAAACATCGTGATAAATAATAAATATCTATAACTGACTAAGAGCAATGACCTCGTGATGAGTCCACTTTTAGTATAAGGAGATTTTGCTAATAAGAAAGTAAATAAAACATTTTTTTGTTTAAATGGCAGAAAATGCATAAAACGGATAATAAGGATTGTAAAAAAAGAATGGGAAGTATTTTGAACTTCCCATGGGTGTCTAAATTACTGGCCCTGAGAGACTGTCCAGCATGCATCTTCCCCAGCTAAGAAAGGAACTAATTTATCATTACAGCAGTCAATGGATTCACAAATTATATTTTGTTCTTTAGTTAGTGTAATTGTCCCTTCATTCACAGGTAAGTTATAGAACTTAGGGCCATTTAGGGAACAAAAAGCTTCGAAATGCGCCAAGGCACCGAGCTCTTCAAAAACACTTGCGTAAGCCGCTAATGCGGTGGGAGCATTAAAGACCCCAGCACAACCACAGGAAGATTCTTTACGTGATTGTATATGTGGTGCGGTGTCGGTACCAAGGAAGAAACGGTCACAACCTGAAGCAACCGCTGTACGTAATGCTTCTTGGTGCACATTACGCTTCAAAATAGGTAAGCAAAATAAATGCGGCCTTATACCACCAACTAACATATGGTTACGATTAAACATCAAATGTTGAGGTGTTAAAGTTGCAGCTGTAAATTCATTCGCTTCTTGGACATATTGAGCCGCTTCTTTGGTGGTGATGTGTTCAAAAACGACTTTTAGTTTTGGAAACTGTGCCCGTAGTGGCAACATAACTTGCTCAATAAATAAGGCTTCTCGGTCAAAAATATCGATATGACTTGCGGTGACTTCACCATGGATAAGCAGTGGCATTCCTGCTTGTTCCATCGCAGCTAATACAGGGTAAATCTTTTTAATATCGGATACGCCATGGCTAGAGTTAGTTGTTGCATTGGCCGGGTAGAGTTTACAGGCAGTAAATACCCCCTCGTTAAAGCCACGAACGACTTCAGCAGGATCTGTGCTATCAGTAAGGTAGCAGGTCATTAAAGGGGTAAATTGATGTCCTTGTGGAACCGCTTTTAGAATACGCTCGCGGTAAGCTTTTGCGGCTTCAATCGTTGTGACTGGTGGCACTAAATTCGGCATGACAATCGCGCGGCCAAAGAATTCACTGGTATAGGGAACGACCGTTTTTAACATATCATCATCGCGAAAATGAACATGCCAATCATCAGGGCGGCGGATCGTTAGGGTAGTTACAGTTGTCATTAAACCGGCTCCATAGGGGAAGAATGAATGATGAGCGAGTGCTCAAGCCGGAATAGAATGATAAAGGTAAAGTGAAAAAATAGCTATGAGAAATCACGATTATAGCTTATTTCAAAGGTAGATTATGTAAATGACGTAAATAGCTAACTTATTCAGGCATGCAATAGCAAAAAAACTGCTGAAGTTTCCTTAAGCAGGTTTCTCTAAATTTTGGCTCCTCCAGCTGGACTCGAACCAGCGACATACGGATTAACAGTCCGCCGTTCTACCGACTGAACTATGGAGGAACTCCTTGGTACGCAGAGGATATTAGCTTTCTCTTACTGTATTGTCAAAGGAGAATAGCGAAAAATATGTTTGTTTGCCTGTTATCTGTGCGAACTGTCGGAAGTTTGATCGAAAATTAGGTAATGGTGATTAATCAAGATCATACACAAACAAAAAGAGGGTAACAAACTTAAGTCGATGGGCGGTATATTATTTCAAATTTAGTGGTTAACTGCAGTTAACCACTAATTGATGAATGTAACTTACAGAAATTATCTACAGCGGAATAACGAGAACTGGTTGGGCGATATCGTCGAGTAAACTGCGAGTCACTGAGGTATTAAGCCAGCGACCAAGTGAAGAAAGATGGCGATGAGAAATAATTAATAATTCGCAGTTATATTTTTCCATTTTTTTGGGGATGGTATCGATAGGGGTACCTGCAGCGAGTAGTCCTTGGGCTTTAAACCCCATGCTATTTAAGACGCTTGTGACCTCTTTTAATTGTTTTTGTGCCAAAGCTTCTTCTTTTTGCGCTGCAGGGTATTCATCCCACTCATTGCTATCTTTACTTAACCCAGTGCGGCTTAGTGCAAAGGTATTATCGACAACAGTCAATACAATCACATTGCTGACACAGCCAGTCATACGTTGCATAAAACTAAGTGCATTACTGCTATTCTCAAAGCTGTCTACTGCTAACAACACATTATTAATCATGATTATTTCCTGATAGGCGAACTAAATAGCGCCTTTAAAATTAGCTCCCCTTTTTTCCAATACTTTTTGTAAAATGGAAAGGTTTTTGGGGATCATACGTTGATCGATAAATGAAAATTAACCCACCATTCGGTGGGCAAAGTCGCTGTGTTTTGCGTGGCTACCCAGTTGTCTGGGAGTGTGGCTTACAGTGGAGTGAAATCTTGCTCAATGGCTTAGAGCTGATAAGTTTTTAACAAAACCAGTGTGATCACAGTTTTGTTCATCAGCGGCTCCCATCGAGTGTATTAATGGTGACATCTGCAGACATACCCACACGCAGCGCATCCATCATCCGGGCATGCTCGGTGTTGCTATCAAAAACAATTTTTACAGGTATGCGCTGTACAATTTTAGTAAAATTACCCGTTGCATTTTCCGGGGCTATGGGAGAGAAACTTACGCTAGACGCGGGAGCAATACTATCGACATAGCCTTTTAATATTTGCCCTGGGAAGGTGTCGATACTAATATCGACGACTTGGCCATGAGTAATATTTTCCAATTGAGTTTCTTGATAATTCGCGATGATGTAGAGCTTATTTTGGGGGACAATAGCCATTAAAGCATCGCCTGGTTTAACAAACTCACCGACGCGCAAACTTTTTTTACCAATTACGCCACCAATGGGTGCAGTAATACGGGTGTAAGAGAGGTTAAGCTCAGCCATCGCTTTTTTAGCTTGAGCTAATGTCAATTCAGCATTGCTATCGGCCTGTTTCGCTTCTAAAACTTGCAACATATTTTTGGCTGCTTTTAATGATGCTTCAGCTTGTGCAACACTTGCTGTCACTGTTTGTACACGCGTAGTTGCTTGTTGTGCCGCTTGTTGTGAGCCTGCGCCAGTATTTGCCATTTTGTGGTAGCGAGTTTTTTCTTGGTACGCAAATTGTAGTTCTGCTCTTGCAGATTGCAGTTGGGCTTCTGCCGCAGCGATTAAGGCCTGTTGACGCATTAAATTGGCTTTTGCATCATCTTGCCGTGCGCGAGCAGATTGCTCTTGTGCAGCAGCCTGAGAAAGTGCAACTGTAAATTCTCTGGGATCAATGACTGCTAATAATTCACCTTTTTTAACCCATTGGTTATCTTGCACAAGGACTTCGGTCACCACACCTGAAATTTGTGGTGAAATACGTGAAATATCCGCACGGATATATGCATCATTGGTATTTTGATCAGTTTTTTTAATGGCGAATTTATTAATTAATAATCCTCCTATTAAAACAACAATAGCGATGATAGTCAGAGCGACATTTTTATTAATTTTTAATTTGATCTTACTCATTCTAATTTCCTGATAATCAATAACTAAACAGCGGCAACAGACCGCGGTGGGTAAATACGAGTTGGCATCACTAAAATCAGCCCGGTTAATGACAGCGCTAAACCAGAAACCAACAGATACAGATCAGAGCTTGCTAAAACATACCCTTGGCTGGAGGCGAGTTTAGTGAGTTCGCTGATAGAGCTCGTGGCAGTATCGCGATAAGTACTGCCGTAGCTGTCAGCAATCACGCCGGAATGAAAGTCGCCTCGCTGGCGGCTTAATAGGGCAATTGCTCCCCCTGCAGCCGTTGCTGCAAATCCTTTAACCGCATTAAACCAAGCTGCAGCAAATGGACCATCAGTGGGCAGTAATCCGCCCGTTGCCATCATCAATAGCGGAATAACGGCCATGGGTTGTGCAACAGCTTGTAAGAGAGAAATCATTCTAAAGTTGTCGCCATTCCAATCTGGGGTCAGTTGTGATGCGAGGACACAAGCGGCTGTCATCAAAAGTAAACTAATGGCGAGCACCCAACGGCAATCAACTTTGGGGGTATTACAAATAATGGCTATGATAGGGAGCGTGATGAGTTGTGGGAGCGATACCCATAACATCATGTCTGAAGTTTGCTCTAAGCGATACCCTTGAATAGACGATAAATAGCCAGAGGTAATATTCACCAAAGAAACCATAATCAACAATACGCCACCAAGGGTGATTAATGAGAACGATAGATTCCGTTTGCTAAGTAACTGTAAGTTGAAGAAGGGTAATGGGTGGTACCATTCGTTTATCAAAAACAGAACTAATAAACCAAGTCCACCAATCAATAAAACATAAATTAGTGATGAATTTAGCCAATCAAGGCGTTCTCCTTGAGAAATACCTACGGTGAGCATAGCAAGTGCACTTCCACCCAGAAGTAAACCTCGCCAGTTAAACTGTTTGAGTCGTTCTAAGCGTAAAGGATCTTGTGGTAAACCAAAGCCAATGCAGATGGTGGCTATCGCCATTAGTGGTAAGTTCCAATAAAAATACCCACTCCACCCCCAGTGGAAGGCAAACGCGGCCGCAGTGGCACCAAAAGTAGCACTCCATGCAGAAACCCAGCCATAAGCCCCTAAACCTAATACTTTAATAAGCGGAGGCATAAAGCGCAGCACTACCGTCATTAACATAGGCGGGAGAGCCCCGCCCGCAAAGCCTTGTAAACTACGTATTGTTAATAGAAGAGCATAATGATCTCCTAGCCATGGTGTAATTAATCCTCCAATCAGATAAATAGAACACATAACGAGCGCAACACGACGTAGTGAGAATGTTGGCCATAAGCAAGGAGTAAATCCTGAACCAATTACAAAACCAGTTACATAACAGGTGATTAACCAACTGCCAGTATCAATATTTAATGCCATTGCCCCCTGAATATCGCCTAGGGCAAATTTACTGGCGTTTTCTCCCACGCCACTCGCCATTACTGCTAAAAAAACACCAAATAGACCCATCCATGTGCGGCCATTAATTTCACTCGCACTGGCTATCCATTTGTTTTTTTTAGGTTGTATGATAGACGCATCAACCATTTTAAACTCCTGCTATTTAAAAACTTGTTCTGTCATTTTCAGCAGTAGTATCTAAATTTTGTTTAATTGTTTAAAATGAAATGATGTAATTAAATTATTGCATAAAACGCAATCCACTAATGAGGAGGGCTGCAAAGGGGCGAGGAGGAAAAATGCCACAAAAAATCGACTTCAATTTGATTTATGCGTTGAATTTATTATTGGAGGAAGGAAGTGTAGGAGGAGCCGCCGAAAAAATGAACCTGAGTGCTCCTGCTATGAGCCGAATTCTAGGGCGAATTCGTGAGCAATTTAATGATCCCATTTTAGTTAGGGCAGGGCGTAAATTAGTACCAACTCCCAGAGCATTAGAATTAAAAGAACAACTTAGCCATATTATTGCTCAAGCAGAAGCGTTAATTAATCCTGATGAATTATTCAATCCAAAAACATTAGAAAGAACATTTGTTATTCGGGCGAATGATATTTTTATTGGCGCCTTAGGTGGTGGGTTGTTAGAAAAACTCAGGGAATTAGCTCCCCAAAGTAGCTTAATTTTTATCGCGGAAAGTGATACTGAAGATGATTCTTTGCGTAGCGGTAAAGTCGATTTGGTTATTGGTTCTTCTCGAGATTGGCACCCTGAAATTAAGGCTCAGAGCTTATTTACTAGTACTTTTCAGGCGTTGGTTCGCCCAGGGCATCCGATTATTGGACAAGTGACAACTGAAAGTTTAACGCATTACCCGCATATTAGCGTATCGCGGCGGGGGCGTACATTGGGACCAATTGATGACGCGTTACGTGACCTTCAATTAGAGCGTAATGTTGCGTTGACTTTGCCTAGCTTTCATTCAGCTATGATGCTAACGATGAACTCTGATTATATTTTGCCACTCCCTCGTCATGTGCTGCAAGGGGTAAAGAGTGTT
The DNA here is from genome assembly GCF_028482485.1 of Providencia sp. PROV116. NCBI lineage: Bacteria > Pseudomonadati > Pseudomonadota > Gammaproteobacteria > Enterobacterales > Morganellaceae > Providencia > Providencia sp. PROV116. The sequence goes on from NZ_JAMPQO010000007.1 coordinate 19,194, forward strand.
AATTTGCCGTTAATTGAAATTGAACTCCCTTTGGAATTGGAATCTATATTTATCGTGCAAGCATGGCATCCAAGGTTGGATAGAGATCCTGCGCATCAATGGTTACGCCAGACAATTAAACAATTTTTTCTGGAGAAAGAGTAACTATTCATTCTATGGTGCGGGTCTTTGCGGTTGCTTAGCTAGTAGCTGAATATTCAGAAGGGTAATTTTCAGAAAGATAGCAAAAAGCCCGCATTAAGCGGGCTTTTTAAATTTGGCTCCTCCAGCTGGACTTGAACCAGCGACATACGGATTAACAGTCCGCCGTTCTACCGACTGAACTATGGAGGAATTGCTTTGTTCCTGAGAACGAGGCGCATATTACCCATCCTGTTCACTGTTGTAAAGTATAAAAACGAAAAAAATAGCCAAGTGAGTGTTAAGTAATCGATTTGATGATTATCTATCCCAATAAGAGGTGTCGTTGTCTATATTATGTGGTTTATAGGGGAAGGGGACGCTAGGGAAACTGATAATAGAGATGAATAATTCATGAGGAGCAGAACATAACAAACAGATAGCAAAAAGCCCGCATTAAGCGGGCTTTTTTTAAATTTGGCTCCTCCAGCTGGACTTGAACCAGCGACATACGGATTAACAGTCCGCCGTTCTACCGACTGAACTATGGAGGAATTGCTTGTTCCTGAGAACGAGGCGAATATTAACGATATCATCTCAGGCTGTCAATCATAAAAACAGAAAAAATATCTAACTGCTCATTCACTGCACATTATGACGAAGTTTTGCTCTAGTTAATTGATATTGAATTAATTTTGAGCTGCAAGTGTACCAGGTAATTGCGTAGAAACTTCAGGATAAGCAACATGATAGATATCATAAAACGATATCATTCCTTTTAATGCAATTAAACGCGATATTTCTTGCTTTATTGCAGAGCTAACATCTTGTGAATCAATGATTTTACTTATTGCATTATCAGAAACGGGTTCAGTGACAAACCATTCTCCGTTATAACAAACGCGTAAATCTAACACACCAATATCTTCAAAATGATAGACAGGTTTAATGTCAAAAAGTAGCACACTTGCTAACACGATAAAGAGAATAGTGATACCCAGTGCCCAATAAGGTCCAAAATAAGGGGCATACCAAAGAATAATGGCTAGGGGGACATAAGCCGCAACCATGCCAACACATAAATAAGGGTGGTTGGCGAGGAACTGGCTATTAAAGTAAGGTTTCCCATCTCGGTTTTCACGTTTATTGATGGCATCCAAGTCTTCGACGAGTATTTGTTTGATAATATCCATGTGTATAACTCTCTGTCAGATATCTATACTAGGAGGGTATCACGAGCCGTTGAGATTGTTATATATCAGTTAAAAAAAATATTTACACAGATTGTCATCGTATCAGATAATTCTTACTGACATTTATTGGGTTGTTGGCTTTTTAAATTAAAGTTTTCTTTAAACTATCAACTAAATGCAGCATTTTTGTTAACGTTATAGTCGATAAAAGTGACGCAATCGAAAAAACGACATATTTTTGAAGTTTGCCCGTATAAAATAGTTGCTATTATCTTTAAGTCATGAGTTAATGAGTGTCGGCCTGTTTAGCAGTCCTATTTGATGTATGATTACTGAGTTAGTGTGTTCTAAAGAAGAAAGTTATCACAGATAGCCTTTGACCGTGACGCTGCATCTTGGTGTTTCCCTGATTAAATAGTTGACTCTGGCCCGTATATGCCAAAAGGCAAGTTTTTTTGATGTTATATAGGAAAAGTCAAATGTCCGACAAAATGAAAGGTCAAGTTAAGTGGTTCAACGAGTCTAAAGGCTTCGGTTTCATCACTCCAGCTGATGGTAGCAAAGACGTTTTCGTCCACTTCTCTGCCATTCAGGGCAATGGTTTCAAAACTCTGGCTGAAGGTCAGCAAGTTGAATTCACCATTGAAAACGGTGCAAAAGGCCCAGCAGCTGCTAACGTAACTGCTATCTAAGCTAATTGCTTAACTGATTTTCTAAAGCCCGTCATTTTTAATGACGGGCTTTTTCGTATGCGCTACATTTATGGTTAATATATTTTGTTGGAAAAGACTGTTATGAATATTAATGACCGTGTTTATGTAAAAACAGACGGGGAAGAGCGTCGTGAAGGCACTATTTTACTTATTGAGCCCTTCAATGAAGGGGTAATGTACTTAATCGCATTACCTGATTACCCGGAAGGTATTTGGTTTTTTAATGAAAAAGAGGGTGATGAAGGGATTTTTGTTACACCAATTGAAAGATAAGTTTCAAGTTAATGAACACTTTGTTCTTTACTTAATAATTTTCCCCACTTATACTCCTTCCATCTTTTACTTAGGAGATTATTACTTGGACAGTCAGAGTTGGAATAAAAACTTAATTTAATGGCAAGCCAGTAATCATCTTTTCTTTTCACTGCTTGCCACAATGGCGGGCGGTGTCTGATGTTTCCTCATCATACTACTCCCTTATAATTGTATTTAATTAGATAGCATATTATAGCTGTATTGAGTGTGTGTCATGTTGGTCTATATTTATTCTCTATTTCCTCCAGGCAATAGCTAATGGTTTTTGAGTAATTTATTTTACTCAAAATATATGGCTATATGCTTTTTATTAGGCATATAAATCATTATCCAAGTTATTTTTGGAGGGATTATCATGCTTTTTTCCCCTGATATTTTAAATTTACTGTCTGCTATGTGTTTTGGTGCATTAATCGGTGCTGAGCGCCAGTGGCGTCAACGAATGGCGGGCTTGAGAACCAATGCACTGGTTGCAACAGGTGCTGCGGTGTTTATTTTAAGTTCTGTAACAACATCTCCTGATAGCCCTGGGCGTATTGCTGCCCAAGTGGTGTCTGGAATTGGTTTCCTCGGGGCGGGTGTGATTATGCGTGAAGGCATGAACATTCGAGGTCTAAATACTGCGGCAACGCTTTGGTGTTCTGCGGGGATCGGTGTTTTATGTGGATTAGGGCAGTACTCTTTGGCATTGATGGCGACGTTATTAATTTTATGCGCCAACATTTTATTAAGAGAAGCAGCTTCACGAATTAATAAACAACCACAGCAGCAAGCGCTTGATGTAGAACAGCGCTATAAGATCCGTGTAATGTGCCATCAAACGGATGAAATTTTAGTAAGAACACTTATTTTACAAGCAATTAACGGGCTTCATATTCGATTGCAATCGTTAAGTAGTGCCGACACATTAAAGCCTGAACAGCTGGAAGTGTGTGCTGAATTCCTTGCAACACCCGCCGAGCAAAAGGAAATTGAAGCATTGGTATGCAGAATAAGTCTTGAGCAAAGTGTTAGTGCTATCAATTGGAAAGTCGCATCAGAGCTACCTGCCTGATGACTTTAAATTAACTCACTATAGGAGCTGAAATGGACGACCACCCTCCGTCATGGAGTCGTAATCTGGAGCTATCTAACTGATAATAAACTAATTTTATTTCAGTTGGATAGCGTTAAAATCACGAGTGTTGTATTCGAGACAACGTTATGACTGAAATAAGAGAACCGCGTAAAAGCGTCAAAGCGGCTGCACGCCAAAAATATATTGTTGGCGAACAAGCGAGTAAAAATATTGAGCAAGTGCTCAATGAATATCAAACAAATTTATTAGGCTTATCTGAGAATGAGGCGATGGATCGCCTAGTGACTGAAGGTGAGAATGAAGTTGCTCATGAAAAAGCCCCTCCAGCATGGAAGCAACTACTCACTTCCTTTAAAAATCCATTTATATTCGTACTGATTATATTAGCAGTTGTTAGTTTTTTTACGGATTATGTTATTCCCGAACGTCAAGGTGAGGAAACAGACTTAACCGGGGTGATTATTATTGTCACTATGGTTTTACTGAGTGGATTTTTGCGTTTTTGGCAAGAATATCGTACCAATAAAGCTGCGGAAGCATTGAAATCCTTAGTTCGAACGACAGCTACGGTATTTCGTCGCGACAATAAAACGGGACGTTCAGTTCGAAAAGAGGTGCCGATTAAATGCTTAGTACCTGGGGATATTGTGTTGTTATCCGCAGGAGATATGGTTCCTGCTGATTTAAAGCTAGTCGAATCAAGAGATTTGTTTATCAGCCAAGCGATTCTAACAGGGGAGTCCATACCCGTTGAAAAATATGACACATTGGGTGACGTTTCAGCCAAAAGTTTAGATCCCGTATCGCCAACAGAAAATGAATTATTAGAGATTTCAAATATTTGTTTAATGGGAACCAATGTTACCAGCGGTACAGCACGTGGAATTGTGGTGGCAACCGGCGGAAAAACCTATTTAGGCTCGTTGGCTAAATCCATTGTGGGGAGCCGTGCGCAAACATCGTTTGATCGTGGTGTGAATAGCGTAAGTTGGTTATTGATTCGTTTTATGTTAGTCATGGTACCAATTGTCTTACTTATCAATGGGTTTACAAAAGGTGATTGGTTCGAAGCAACATTATTCTCACTGGCGGTTGCTGTGGGGTTAACGCCCGAAATGTTACCGATGATTGTTAGCTCCAATTTAGCCAAAGGTGCAATTGCCATGTCAAAACACAAGGTGATTGTCAAAAGATTAAATGCTATCCAAAACTTTGGTGCAATGGATGTGCTGTGTACCGATAAAACGGGAACTTTAACGCAAGATCGTATTATTTTAGAACATTATTTAGACAGTAATGGGCAGAAAAATAGTAAAATCTTGCAACTGGCTTGGCTAAATAGCTTCCATCAAAGTGGCGCTAAGAACATGATGGATCAGGCAATTATTCGTCGTGGTAGAGGGAACAGTGAAGTTGAGCAGCTAAAAGGATTTCAAAAAATTGATGAATTACCCTTTGATTTTATTCGGCGTAAATTGTCAGTGACAGTACGAACACCAGAAGGTGAAGCCCTACTTATTTGTAAAGGCGCCGCTGAGGAAATGTTAGCTGTTTGCCAAAGCTATCAACAAGATGGTGAGCTTCATTTACTTGATAACCAAGCAAGAGCAACAATTACTGAGCTAGTGAGTGACTATAACAGACAAGGATTTCGTGTATTACTACTCGCAACTCGCCGTTTGAATGATGCTGAAGCCCGCTTACCGCTTTCAACTCAAGCTGAGCATCAGTTAGAACTACAAGGCATTTTAACTTTTCTGGACCCAGCAAAAGAAAGCGCAATTTCAGCCATTGCAGCGCTACGTGAAAATGGTGTTACGGTGAAGGTGTTGACGGGTGATAATGCGATTATTACCGAAAAAATTTGTCATGATGTTGGCCTAAATATCAGTGAAATCATGACTGGTCTGGAAATTGAAGCTTTGACGGACGAAGAGCTCGGTCAGAAAGTTGAGCAGGTTTCAGTTTTTTGTAAATTAACACCCTTGCAAAAATCCCGTATTTTAAAGCGGTTACAAGCAAATGGGCATACAGTTGGCTTTCTTGGTGATGGGATTAACGATGCACCGGCATTACGTGATGCTGATGTGGGAATTTCAGTTGATACAGGGACGGACATTGCTAAGGAATCTGCGGATATTATCTTACTTGAAAAAGATTTAATGGTATTAGAGCAGGGGGTGATTAAAGGACGTGAAACTTTCGGCAATATTATTAAATACTTAAATATGACAGCGAGCTCTAACTTCGGTAACGTATTTTCTGTATTGATTGCCAGTGCATTTATTCCCTTCCTACCGATGCTAGCCATTCATTTGCTCGTTCAAAACTTGCTGTATGATATTTCCCAGCTTGCATTACCCTGGGATAAAATGGATAAAGAGTTTTTAAAACGCCCTCGCAAATGGGATGCAAAAAATATCGGTCGCTTTATGATTTGGATTGGGCCAACGTCCTCTATCTTTGATATCACGACTTTTGCGCTAATGTGGTACGTGTTCCAAGCAAATAGTGTTGCTCATGAAGCGTTGTTCCAATCCGGTTGGTTTGTTGAAGGGTTACTTTCACAAACGCTAGTTGTTCATATGCTAAGAACACAAAAAATACCGTTTATACAGAGCACAGCCGCATTACCTGTTATGTTAACGACAGGGTTAATTATGGCTCTCGGGTTATATATTCCATTTTCTTCATTTGGTGAAATGATAGGATTACAACCGTTGCCAATAGAATATTTCCCATGGCTAGTTCTGACATTAGTGAGCTATTGTGTTGTAGCTCAATTGATGAAGCAGTTTTATATTAAACGTTTTGGTACGTGGTTATAATGTATTGTTAAGTCTGGAAAAAGAAAAACCAAGGATGGTTGTTCTTTTTTGTGCGCAATAAAAAGAGCCACTAGTGTGGCTCTTGTTGATCTACAGAATAAAGAAGAATAGGGCTTATTGCAGGCCTAATGCAGCTTTCATCTGTTTCATTGCATCAATACCTTGTTGGCAAGCTTTATCTTGCTGATCCTTAGGTAGTGCAGCAACTTGTTTTTTACCTTCTTCCAGCTGACCTTTCATTGCATCTAACTGAGTTTTTGCTTGCGGGTTTTCTGAAGCTTTAGCAATTAAGCTATCAACTTCAGCGAAGTAAGCGTTACAAGTTTCAGTTGCACCAGCAACTTCACCTTTTTTCTCTTCTTCTGAACAAGCAGTGATTGTCAGTGCCAATAAACCCATACCACAAGCTAAAATCAACTTTTTCATAATCAACCTTATTAAAATTATTTATTTATATAGCAAATTGAGTATATAAGAGATGTTTTTAATATCAAACGTGACAAATCCTAAAATAATATCTTAGCTAATTAATTAAGTTTCAATTTAATTAGGCTATCATATTTCATTTCAGGATGTTTACATTACATAATTTTGTAACTATAACTAAATTGTTTTTTATCATGTTGTTATGGGATGCCTTTGACTATTTTACGCTTATCTAGGGTGATTAATAGACGGATGAAGTGATTGAAGCTTGAGATAAGAAGTTAAAGGTTTATTAGGAGAAGGAAAAATGGTTGTCTAATTTTAATAAACATATTTTTTGACGATAATTATGTTTCAACTCGCAAGATAGAATAATGCGTTATGCGTGAATTTACCTATATAAGATTTTGAAATATTGTTATAACATTTTTTTATACACAATTAAAATTATTAAAAAATCGTTTATTTGTAACAAAATATTTACGGTTGAATGATAAATTTTTACTATGAAATATTTATAGAATTAATGGCTGTTCATTTAAGATGCAATTATAGATGTGAAAAGTGAGCTACTTCACAAATTTAAGAAGAAAACCTTTGTATCAGTATAAGTTTGATTTTTAAATTAAATTTTCTTTGTACGAAGATGAAATTATCAGGTAAAGTCTTTGTTTTTAAGCGAACTAATAAGTAAATATTGCTTAACTTATGGTTAATGATAGGTGTACACGGTTAACGACAATTAAGTTAATTTTGTTGACGCTAACTCAAATTCATACCAAAATTGACTCACCGTAGAAATTCGCCAAAGAGCGAGAGACGGGTTAGAATGTTTTTAACAAAGGGCGATAACTTTTCTTACTGTACATTTTTAGAATGATTAGTTCTCTAAAGGTAAAGTAAGAATATATGATATGGATTCACCATATCGCAATGCAACATAGCAAATAATATATTAATGCTATGGGCATACAATGTATGTAACCTGATTTATTTGGTTACAATTTTATATTTAGACTTACACACAGGGCTTTACCATTATGTCTGCTTCTATTGTAAAGAAACGGCCTCTGAGTCGTTACATCAAAGATTTTAAACACAGCCAAACTCATTGTGCACATTGTCACAAGGCTCTTGATCGTATCTCTTTAGTTTTCAACGATGACATCTTAAATAAAGAAGCTATCGCTGATATGACTGAATTGGTTGATGAAGCTACCTGGGGGGAGCTGCAAGATAAATTTACTGCACTTTGTCGTTTTTGTAGTGAAATTTATTGCAATAGTAATACTGATTATTTTGATATTATGTCATTTAAACAGTATTTATTCTTACAGACTGAGATGAGCCATAGTACTGTTCGTGAATATGTTGTTCGTTTACGACGTTTAGATGAGCTGTTATCTTCTTCTAATTTTTCTATGAAAGAATTTACTGCAAGTAAAGTTCAAGAAGAGTTAAGTGAAAAAATGACAGACTCTGCATTTAGCAATTACAATATTGCATTACGTAAATATGAACAATATTTATTCTGGGAATCTGAAAAGTGCAATAATTAGAATGACATACTGAAAATAAGCATCGTTATTTTCATTGTTGTTTTTAAACAATGGTGTCCTCGTGGGCACCTTTTATGTTTCTAGCAGTAAATATATGAGATAGCACTTATCTGATAGGAACCGCGACTGTTATTCTTATGAGATAAGTGTATTTTTAAATAAACACATTGTGATGGATGGCCTGATCCTCATAAACTGCGAGGTCAGGCCTTTTGTTTATTACCCGATCGTCATTAAGCTAGCATTACCACCTGCAGCCGCGGTATTGACACTCAATGAGCGCTCATGAAGTAAGCGTTCAGTCAGCAGATTAGTTTCACCTCGTTCAAAGCCTTGTACTGAAATAATAGGCCCTTTACGTTGTGCAACCGCTGCACAAACCTCTTTTAACTGATCGCTGTCACCATGGTAAATAACCCCTTCGATTGGCTCTTTAGATTCTATCCAGTTTTTAGTTAGCGATATGGTTTTTCTCACTTTTTCAGGTAGTGACTTAAATAGCTTCTGATGAAGTTCGCTATCTGGCCATAACACCTGACAACCCGCAGAAAGCACCGCTGTTAACTGAGTTAAACAATCTTGTTCATTATCGCTAAGGCATAAAATCAAACCACGTGGGCGCAAGGTATAGGTATTCCTTTCTCCCGTTGGACCGGGCAACACACGAGTGGTTCCTGTCTGACTATGGCGTGTAAATAGCTCAATAACGGAGGGGGAAATAACCGAATTTTGTTTTTCAGACCATTGAGTAAGTGCTTCAAATGGCTCGAGTAATACGGTTCGGGCACTGGCATCCATCGGTAAATGGCTATCTTGTCTCTCTAAAGTGTTTGAAACCGCGTTATCTGGGCGTTCTCTTAATAAACGATAGAGGTATAGTGGCCCGCCTGCTTTAGGCCCAGTTCCAGATAAACCTTCACCACCAAAAGGTTGCACACCAACAACGGCACCAACCATATTTCGGTTTACGTACAGATTACCTACTTTAGCTTTTGAAACAACTTGGTTGATAGTTTCATCGATACGAGTGTGAACACCAAGTGTCAGCCCATAACCCGCAGCGTTAATTTGTTCAACGAGTGCTTCTAGCTCATCTCGTTTAAAACGTACAACGTGCAGAACAGGGCCAAAGATCTCTTTTTTCAGCTCACTAACATCATCAAGTTCTATCAATGTCGGCTTAACATAGGTTCCTTCCATTTGTTCTTGTTGATCATCATGATTTTCAAATGCGGCTTGGAAGACGACTTTCCCTTTGCTACGCATTTTTTGAATATGTTGATCGATATTTTCTTTTGCTTCACGGTCAATCACCGGGCCAATATCGGTTGATAAATGTTCTGGATTCCCCATGCGGCACTCTTCCATTGCGCCTTTTAACATACGAATCGTTCTATCTGCGACATCTTCTTGGATGCATAGAATGCGCAGTGCTGAACAACGCTGACCTGCGCTATCAAATGCAGATGCGACAACATCAATGACAACCTGTTCTGTTAATGCAGAAGAATCAACGATCATGGCATTTAATCCGCCCGTTTCTGCAATCAGCGGGGTTGGTCGGCCCTGTGCATCTAAGCGTCCAGCGATATTACGTTGAAGTAATCCTGCAACTTCAGTTGACCCCGTAAACATGACTCCACGAACACGGCTATCACCAACGAGTTGGGCACCAATCGTTTCACCTTTACCCGGTAAAAATTGCAGTACATCGCGTGGAATACCCGCTTGATGCAAAATGGAAACCGCAATAGCACCGATTAATGGTGTTTGTTCTGCCGGCTTCGCGAGTACGGTATTTCCTGCCGCGAGAGCAGCTGCAATTTGGCCTGAAAATATTGCTAACGGGAAGTTCCATGGACTAATACAGACCACAGGCCCTAAAGGACGGTGCGTATTGTTATCAAAATCATTCTTGACTTGAGTTGCATAGTAATTAAGAAAATCTACCGCTTCCCTAACTTCCGCAATTGCATTGTTGTAGGTCTTACCCGCTTCACGAACTAAAATATCTAATAGTGGCTGTAACTGTTGCTCCATAAGGTCAGCGGCTCGTAATAAGATAGCTGCTCGTTCAGAAGGCGGAGTTGCGAACCAGATAGTACCCGCATCGTTAGCGGTATTTAATGCATGTTCAGCTTCTTGTTCTGTTGTTTCACGAACATGGCCAACTATATCTTTATTACAGGCAGGGTTTATAATTGGTGTTGCTTCAGGTAACGTTTGCGAAGCTTGGAAATTGCCACCTAACAGCGGTTCTGCTATTTTTTGATGCATACCTGCACTCAGTAGGGCACTTGATAAGGAAGCCAGTCGATGTTCGTTTGATAGGTCAAGCCCCATCGAATTTACTCGTTCTTGGCCGTATAAATCACGTGGTAACGGAATTTTTGGATGCGGTAAGCCAATTTGACCTTCAGTTTTAGACAGTTCTAAGACATCTTTAACTGGGTCAGCAACTAATTCATCTAGCGGAATAGTAGCATCAGCAATACGGTTTACAAATGAAGTATTTGCACCATTTTCTAATAATCGACGCACCAAATAGGCAAGTAGTGTCTCGTGAGTACCGACAGGTGCATAAATACGACAAGGTCGGTTTAGTTTGCCATCAGCGACTTTACCAACCACTTGTTCATAAAGTGGCTCACCCATTCCATGTAGACATTGAAATTCATATTGGCCCGGGTAGTAGTTTTTACCTGCAATTTGGTAGATAGCAGAGAGAGTATGTGCGTTGTGTGTTGCAAACTGCGGGTAAATTAAATTGGGAACCGACAACAGTTTCCGTGCACAGGCAATATAAGAAACGTCAGTATACACTTTACGCGTATAAACTGGATAACCTTCTAGCCCATCCATTTGCGCGCGCTTGATTTCACTGTCCCAATAAGCCCCTTTTACCAAGCGGATCATTAAACGACGTTGGCTGCGTTCAGCTAAATTTATGATTGAGTCAATCACAAATGGGCAGCGTTTTTGATAGGCCTGGATTACAAAGCCAATCCCATTCCACCCCGCGAGTTGTGGTTCAAAACAGAGTTTTTCTAGTAAATCTAAAGAGATTTCTAAGCGGTCGGCTTCTTCTGCGTCAATATTAATCCCTACATCGTATTGATGCGCTTGTAATACAAGGGATAATAGGCGTGGATAAAGTTCTTCCATCACGCGAGAGTATTGTGCGCGGCTATAACGTGGATGTAATGCAGATAGCTTAATTGAAATACCGGGGCCTTCATAAATACCGCGGCCATTTGATGCTTTACCAATCGCGTGGATAGCTTGTTGGTAAGACACCATGTAATCTTGTGCATCTTTTTCCGTTAATGCGGCTTCGCCCAGCATGTCGTAGGAATAGCGGAAGCCTTTATCTTCGAGTTTTCGTGCGTTAGCGAGCGCTTGGGAGATAGTTTCGCCAGTAACAAATTGCTCTCCCATAAGGCGCATCGCCATATCAACACCTTTGCGTACCAGCGGTTCACCACTTTTACTAATGATGCGATTAAGTGAGGTTGAGAGTTTAGCTTCATTATGCGTAGAAACTAGCTTACCCGTAAATAGCAGACCCCAAGTCGCGGCATTGACAAACATTGAGCTACTTTGGCCAAGGTGTGATTGCCAATTCCCATTGCTAATTTTATCGCGGATGAGCGCATCTCGAGTTGCTTTATCAGGAATGCGCAGTAAGGCCTCTGCGAGACACATTAATGCGACACCTTCTTGAGATGAAAGTGAAAATTCTTGGAGTAGACCTTGAACTAAACCTGAGCGGCCGATGCCATTTTTTTGATTGCGTAGTTTTTCAGCTATTGAATAAGCTAATTTATGAGCCGCTTCAGCTTGTTCTGTAGGGAGCTGTGCTTGCTGTAACAACATTGGCACGGCTTGTGTTTCAGGAATTCGGTAAGCAGAAGTAATTGCAGAGCGTTTTACAGATTGTGGTAAAATGTGCTCTGCGAAATCTAAGAATGGTTGATAGTTAGATTCAACGGTGGTGTCTTCATCAGAAGTTTGATTTTCTTTTACATCGATACCCGGTGAGAGCTCTGGAAAGGCTTGGCCATTATCGAGTTGTTCTAGGTAATTATAAATAGCTTGTTTGATAAGCCAATGTGATGTGCGGTCAAGACGCTGAGCGGCATTTTTAATGCGTTCACGAGTTGCTTCATCAAGTCTCACACCCATAGTTGTAGTGCTACTCATCTTAATTCCTCTAGGTCACGAGTCATTTTAATCAAAAAGTTACACCACATTATCTTAATGTTGCAACTTTGTGCAACATTGTTACGTGTGATTTCTGAAAGAAATGTGAAACATATCGAGTTTTTTGAGTTCTAATAATTTCAATTAAATTGGTATTCATTTATTTATTATATTTTACATGTGGTTATATTTATCATCTTTAGATGAGGCGATTAAACATCTGATTGTGAATTTAAGTTTAAATTTTAACATTTGTGATATGGATTCTATTTATGCAATAAAAAATAGTTAATTTCTTGTTAATTTAATACGACTCTGTCTAGGATGTGGCAGTTAAGATATTAAGTTAGTGCAACACAAACAATCACAATCTATTTGGTGTTTGCGCAGATAAATTAAATATGTGCAATAAAGTGCAACACCATGAAGTTACAAGTTATCAGCGGTCACTTATAAAGATAACTAATAATTTTAAAGCTACTCAATGGAGAAAACAGGATGACTGTAAGCACTCCGATGATCATTATGTTCGTCGTATACATTACTGGCATGTTATTAATTGGTTATATGGCCTATCGCTCAACGAAAAACTTTGACGACTATATTCTGGGTGGGAGAAGTTTAGGCAGTGTTGTAACTGCATTGTCTGCTGGTGCCTCAGATATGAGCGGTTGGTTACTCATGGGGTTACCAGGTGCGATTTTCTTGGCCGGGATTTCTGAAAGTTGGATTGCTATCGGTTTGAGTCTCGGTGCATATCTTAACTGGTTATTTGTTGCTGGGCGTTTACGTGTCCAAACAGAAAAAAATAATAATGCGTTAACATTACCGGACTACTTTACTAGCCGTTTTGAGGATAACAGTAAGATTTTACGTATTATTTCTGCTGTTGTTATTTTAGTTTTCTTTACGATTTATTGTGCGTCAGGTGTGGTCGCAGGTGGCTTGTTATTTGAAAGCACATTTAATATGAGCTATGAGAAGGCGATGTGGTTAGGTGCACTCGCGACGATTGCTTACACTTTTCTAGGTGGCTTTTTAGCCGTGAGTTGGACCGATACTGTTCAAGCTTCATTAATGATCTTCGCATTGATTCTTACACCTATTGTTGTGATCCTTTCTTTAGGGGGAATTGATACCTCTATTGAAGTGATCAAAGCTAAGAATCCTGAATATCTTGATATGTTTAAAGACATGAATATCATCGCAATTCTGTCATTATTAGGTTGGGGATTAGGCTATTTTGGGCAACCTCACATTTTAGCACGTTTTATGGCAGCAGACTCTGCTCGTACTATTCGTTCTGCTCGACGTATTAGTATGACATGGATGGTGTTATGCCTAGGTGGAACGATTGCGGTTGGTTTCTTTGGTATCGCTTATTTTGAAAATAATCCGGCTTTAGCGGGTTCGGTCATGCAAAATAATGAGCGTATATTCATGGAGTTAACGGGGCTTTTGTTTAACCCATGGATCGCTGGTATTTTATTATCAGCCATACTAGCCGCGGTAATGAGTACGTTAAGTTGCCAATTATTAGTTTGTGCGAGTGCGCTAACGGAAGACTTGTATAAGCCTTTTATTCGTAAGAGTGCTAGCCAAAAAGAGTTAGTATGGGTCGGGCGTTTTATGGTGTTGTTAGTCGCTGCAATTGCCATTTACATTGCTCGTGATCCAAATAATAAAGTTTTGGCATTAGTGAGTAATGCATGGGCTGGTTTCGGTGCCGCGTTTGGTCCTGTTGTTTTAATCTCTGTAATGTGGAAACGAATGACGCGTACGGGCGCACTCGCAGGAATGTTAGTTGGTGCAGTGACGGTACTCGTTTGGATAAAATATAAATGGTTTGATTTGTACGAAATCATCCCAGGTTTCTTATTCGCAACAATCGCCATTGTTGTTGTAAGCTTGATAACTAAAGCGCCAAGTGCAGCAGCACAGGCTCGTTTTGATGAAGCCGAGGCAGAATATAAAGCAAGCTAATTGAGCAAGTTTATAAACTAAGAAGGCCGAGTAACGATACTGTTATTCGGCCTTTTTACTATTGATTATTTATCATTACTGGTTCTTTCTGCGCTTAGCAAATTGGTAACCAATGAATAGTAAAATAAACCAAACTGGTGTTGCTATTAAGGCTTGTCTTGTATCGTGCTGAAATGCCAATAAAACAACCATAAAGGCAAAAAAGGCGAGGCTTAACCACGACATCACAATACCCGCAGGCATTTTATAATGGGATGCTTTGTGCATCTCAGGTCGCTTTTTACGGAAATTTAAATAGCTATATAAAATCATGCTCCAAATAAACATGAAAAGAATTGCAGACACGGTTGTGACTAGTGTGAATGCATGCATGATATCAGGAATAAAATAGATCAGAACAATACCAAAACTGAGGCAGATACAGGTAAAAATTAACCCAGTAGCGGGTACGGCTTTTTTCGATAATTGGCTGAACTGTTTTGGTGCATCCCCTTCTTTTGAAAGCCCAAAAAGCATTCGGCTGGTGGAAAATACACCACTATTTGCAGAAGAAGCTGCAGAAGTTAAAACGACAAAGTTAACAATACTTGCTGCTGCAGGTAAGCTTATCAGGACAAACATTTCTACAAATGGGCTTTTATCGGCCAATATGGTTCGCCATGGGGTAACTGCCATAATCACAATTAAAGATAACACATAGAATGCAATGATCCGGATAGGTATCGCGTTGATAGCTTTCGGTAAAGATTTTTCTGGATCGCGTGTTTCAGCGGCTGCCGTTCCGACTAATTCAATCCCAACAAACGCAAAAATAGCAATTTGGAAGCCAGCAAAGAAGCCGCTGATCCCCATCGGGAACATTCCACCATCATTCCAGATGTTGCTTAAAGATGCCGTATGACCCGTAGGGGATTGGAAATTCATGGCGATTAATGTGCCACCTACTGCAATGAGAGCCACTATGGCAACAATCTTTATCATAGCGAACCAAAATTCGAGCTCA
Organism: Providencia sp. PROV116; assembly: GCF_028482485.1. Lineage (NCBI taxonomy): Bacteria > Pseudomonadati > Pseudomonadota > Gammaproteobacteria > Enterobacterales > Morganellaceae > Providencia > Providencia sp. PROV116. The sequence continues at coordinate 34,615 of NZ_JAMPQO010000007.1, forward strand.
CCGAAAAGCCTGACAGAAACCAGGTTGAGTGTTAATAAGGTGACTACGCAGATAAATGAGGTTACCCATTCAGGAAAATCAGGAACCCAAAAGCTCACATAGGCTGTAATGGCAATGATATCGGCAATACCTGTGATAACCCAGCAAAACCAGTATGTCCAACCGACAAAAAAACCTGCCCATGGGCCGATAAGGTCAGCAGAAAAATCACTGAATGATTTGTAGTCTAGATTAGAAAGTAGCAGTTCACCCATTGCGCGCATCACAAAAAATAGCACAAAGCCGATTATCATATACACAAAGATAATTGATGGGCCCGCAAGTGAAATGGTTTTACCTGAACCCATAAATAAGCCTGTACCAATTGCGCCACCAATAGCAATAAGTTGTATATGGCGGTTACTAAGACTACGTTTTAGCTGATTACGATCAGCATTGGGTTGTGTTGATAGTGAATTCGCATTTTCTTCCATACTAAAGATGTCCGTAGTGGTTTGTGATAATTAGCCACAGTCTTTTTTATAATTTTGTGGTTATGTTTGCGTGAAATATTGTGACATAAATCTCAATTAGAGTAAGGAAAAGTTATCTTGTTAGAAACGAAGTGATGTTTATTCAAACGATAGTTTTCTTAAATTTTACATTCGTAACTTTAAATTAACTTAGATAATAAAAATAGCAGAATCATATTGACTGTAGCAATTGTTAGGCGTTAAATAATTTATATCGGGTTGTTAGCTCAGTTGGCAGAGTAGGTGACTCTTAATCATTAGGTCGGGGGTTCGAGCCCCCCACAACCCACCAGTTAAAACGAAGTGTTACGTGTGATTGTGAGTTATCAAATTATCTTGCGTGCCATATTCGTGCCACTCAGATTTAAAATATCATCGATGTTTTTGGCGTGTTCTTGCAAGTGAGTGGGTGATAAGTGAGCATATCGTTTAACCATTTCGATACTTTCCCTGCCGCCCATTTCTTGAAGAACTGACACAGGGACGCCGGATTGAACTAACTAGGATTGCAAGGAATTTAAACAGCGTTTCAAACTAACCTGCTAAGGTGATTTTTTATCTGTTTTAATTAGTATTCAAATAGCATTGATTGTTTATGAGTTAGGCTTTTACCTCATTATTTCAATTTATTAGAGTAAAAAATAGGATCTATAAACCAATGAATAATTGGAATTGATGCTAATAAAAGTGCTATACAAATGGTTAGTAGAGTAAATGTTATTATTAATAATAAATTAAGCTCTATACCTAAAAAAACTAATGTTTGTAATATAATAAAACAAATAATTGGGTGGATTAAATAAACACCTAAAGCATTGTTTGATGTTTTCGCATATTTATCAGTTGATAAGGCAAAGTAAATAATGCTTGACCCTAACACTAGACTTATAGAAAAATTTAAAATATGAGTAATAAATTCGTTGAAGAATAAATAGGAGTTGATACCGCTGAGCATTTCACTTAAGAAAGCATCTCGATAATGAAGGAATAAAATAGCTGAAATTGTAATACAAAAAATTACCATGGTAGGTTTTTTTCTTAACGAAGATATACTTTCATTATTAATAAAATAAGCGATGACAAAAAATGGAAAATATAGAATAATTGAGAAGAAACTAGAAAATGGCATAAGGTAAGTTTTTGTTATATAAGAAATTATTAATGATAATATTAAAATTATAGAGAGGTAGAATTTATTTAATTTAAAGCTTTTCGGTAATAATAAAAAAATAGCTTGCCAGATAGGCGTTGCTAAGAAAAACCAAACTCCGTACTGAGGAGAAAGTAAATAGGTTCTTAAAGTTAACTCACCGGTGAAATAAAGTGGGAGCATATCGATTGTTTGGAACGTAAAATAAATGATAACAGCAGGAAGAAGATGAGATTGTAACCCTTTCCATGTTGTATTTTTTGTTATAAATGCAACTATAAATACAAACATAGGGATTAATGTTAATTCAAAAGTATTAATAAGCAACGCATATTTGTTTTTATCAACTAAATTTAAATAAAAAGTAAAAACAATTAATGAACTCAATATAAGCTTTAGTGTAGGCCAGTATGGTTGGTTATTATCTTTTATATTCGAGATTAAGTGATTTTCATTTTTCATACATATACCCTATATAAAAACTCACTTATTGTACCTCATTGAGATTTTTATTTAAAATAAATTATTTTAGGGATTATAAAAGGGAAGGTAATACGTCAAATATTGATGAGTCTTATTAAGTTAAATGTTACTCTTAATTCGAGTTAATTCATGATTTAGTAACTGGATATAAGGCTACAATATCCTTTATTCATCATTTAAGAGTACGATAAAAATCACAGATGCTTAAGACATGAAACGTGATAGACACCCCAAGGAATCTGTATTGGGTTGGAAAAGTATGATTTGGTTGAATTGCGAACAATTTAAAGAGACTATTTTTTAGTATGGAATGTACCTAAAAAATGATTCCAATTACAGAGTTTGAGACATGAGGAAAATAAAATTAACTCAAGTCTCTGCCATTTCATCAACGCCTAACAATCAGTATAGGTAAATAAAGGTGTTTTAGGCTATTTCGGCGCTATTCTTATCAATGATGATCAGTTCATGCTGTTATCAACCAATTTTGGGGTGACTGTAATTGAAGCTTCAACGCCTAATATATATAAAGCCTGCTCTAAAAGTTCAATTTTAGATGCATAATGAATATCCAGTAAGCGTTCTATCTGTTGCGCATTGATGTTCAGCCTGCGAGCGAGGTCGATGCGTTGTGTTACAGAATTGAGAATCGCGTTATGCAAGGCAATTTTTAAGCAGCAGATTATGGGGAAATAAACAGTAAAGGTTGCTTCACTTTTTGTTTGTGTTGCAAATGGAATAGGTTTTCTGAGTTCAACAAGTTCGGCAAAAGAAGCGAGCAAAATTTCTTGGGCTTCTAACTCAACATCTTCTTTACAATAGCTAACGCCCTGTAGCTCAGAAAAATCACTGAAGTTGATTTCATATACGTTTTCTTCCTCAATGAAGTCTACAGTTGCTTGATAATTGAACATGCTTTTCCTTAAAATTATATTTTAGTGTGCTCAGTGTTGCATTGGTGCATGAGGAAAACAAGTTTATCACTTCACTGGCCTTGTCATTTTTTCATCATTTTGTCTATATTGATCCTACATACGACTTAGAGAGCATTGTAAGCAATATTAATGTGATCTTCTTAACATAAATATATCAATGAGAGTATCGTTTTATTCGGAAATTATTGAGAAAAAAAGAAAACAAGTGTGAAGACTGTCGCAAATTGGAGAATATTTTTGCTCATAAAAAGCACAATAAATTTGTTTGTTTTATAAGCAAGCTTCTCACTGAATTATTTTAACTAAAAGTCATTTTTTTTCTAATCCTTCATTATTGGATTAAGCAATTTTACTTAAGTTAGAATGATGATTAGGGTATTTTGTTAAAATAAAAGTATATAGTAATCAATAGTTATTATAACATTAGTTAATTAAAGTTGTTATCGTTGCGTGAAAACAGCTAGAACGGATAAGTATGAATACATGTAATAATACGCTTAATCGTTTTTATTTTAAGTGCCAATCGAATGTTTTAAAAGTGATATGAAAAATATATAGAAAATGGAATGTTCTTAATTGAAACTTTCATTTTTCACCCTTAACACAAAATTGATTGGTTAGCGTAGGTTGATCTTTTTATTAAAAAAAATGAAATTTCAGCTATTTTATATAAAAAAATAAATATTAATTAATCAAAAAAGTTACTTTAATGAATTAATAACCATATGATTACTTAAAATGCCAAATAAACAAGAATAGCCAATAGAAATATTTAAGCTAAATAAATTTTTATTATCTGTAGCTTCTTTAAATTTTATTAATTTTATTAATATTACCGGGTGGTGACATTATAATCATTGTTTAATGAATCTAATGAAAATTGAGACCTGATACTTAATATGTATGACAATATAGTGAGCATTTGCATGATAACTACAATTGAATAATTTTGAATGATGGTTGGAATATAGATTAAACTTATTGAAAATTAATGATTAAGTTTTATTCCAGTAATGCCGATAAAGACATAATACAGCCATATGCAATTCAGTTTCTTAATACTAAAAATTGATTTGGATCAATATATTGTTTTTGATGTTGTGCTTGGTTTTTTTCGCTTGGTAATCACATGTAAAGAGTGAATGCTTTGATTAAAATCCTGCCATTTTGCTTAAGGTGACTAAAAATGTTGTGGATATTTAGGATAAAGTAATAGAAGATAAAGAGATAATGAAGATTATTTAATGAATTAAGGGGTAATCATCCCATTGGTATAAAAAGAAACATAAGTACCTTGAATAGTTAATTTAGTGGTGCATAATAATTAGCGACTAATAATGACATCAGCCATTTCTGATTTTTACGGGAACCGCTAATTTTTTAGTCATTCTTTATTGTTGTAGGTATTCAGGAAATATCTTTAATTTAAGTTTGGAAATTTGTGTGTTTATACTCCAAATTGGGTACTTTTGAATGGATGACATGGGAAAGTTAATGGAATTGTATTTACCCAATTTAATTACTTTTTAAATTTAATAATTTGATTACACAATACTTTCAAATTTATATTTGTTCTTTTTGCACACAGATCGCACAGATGTTGATAATTTTCGGAAAGGAAAAAAAATGAGCTCGACGACAGATTTTCTGAAGCATATATACGATATTAACCTCTCATATTTGCTATTAGCCCAAAAACTCATCTCCCAAGAGAAAGCCTCTGCGATGTTTCGTTTAGGTATCTCTGATGCAATGGCAACTACTTTAGCAGACCTTACACTCCCTCAATTAGTCAAATTAGCAGAGACAAACCAGCTAATCTGCCAGTTTAGATTTGATAATAGTGACACAATTGAAAAGCTAACCCGTGATTCAAGAGTTGATGAATTGCAACAAATTCATACAGGTATCTTACTTTCGACCCGATTATTGCAAACGCATAATGAGGGCGACACAGAAATAGCGAGAAAAAGATGAGTACCGCAGCTGAAAAAAGTATAGTCCAAGAAGCGAATGATATTCGATTAGCCATGGAACTAATCTCTTTAGGCGCTCGCCTTCAAATGTTAGAAAGTGAAACTCAAATTAGTCGTGGTCGTTTAGTTCGTTTATATAAAGAGCTAAGAGGCTGCCCACCACCAAAAGGCATGCTACCTTTTTCTACAGATTGGTTTATGACGTGGGAACAGAATATTCATTCATCCATGTTCTATAATGCTTATCAATTTTTACTTAAAAGTGGTCAATGTCGTGGTGTGGATGCCATATTAAAAGCCTACAGGTTATACCTTGAACAGTGCATTCCAGAACCTGGTGAGGAGCCTTTGTTAGCTTTAACACGTGCTTGGACATTAGTCCGTTTTGTGGAAAGTGGCATGTTACAAAGTTCACAATGTAGCTGTTGCCATGGTTCTTTTATTACTTACGCACATATTCCTGAAAATAGCTTCACTTGCAGTTTATGCCAACCGCCATCACGTGCAATAAAAAAACGTAAACTTTCCGAGCATCTAGCCGATATTACGGTATATCGACAGGATGGCATTACTAAAGCGGTAATGTAATTGGATTGATTTGGTTAACAGGCAAAGGTTTTTGCCTGTCACTCCTAATATTCCCTTTGACTGCCATCTGTTAACCAACGGAGTGAAAGGGAATATTGTGTTAATACTCATCGGGTATATCATTGTTACAGTTGCGGTTATAGGCGGATACTTAATGGTCGGTGGCCATTTGGGTGCGCTTTATCAACCTGCTGAATTTGTTATTATTTTAGGTGCAGGTTTAGGTGCCTTTGTTGTTGGTAACAGTGGCAAATCCATCGTCGCCTTGTGTAAAGTATTACCAAAACTCTTTCGTCGTTCCTCTTACAATAAAACAATGTCAATGGACTTAATGGCGTTGTTATTTCAATTACTTAATAAATCACGCCAGCAAGGGTTACTTGCACTTGAAAAAGATATTGATAACCCAAGTGAAAGTGAAATTTTTTCCCAGTATCCCCGTATTTTAAAAGACGAATCCACCATGATGTTCATCGTGGACTACTTACGTTTGATGGTAAGCAGTAACTTACAAAGCCATGAAATTGAAGCATTAATGGACGAAGAGTTAGAAACTTTTCGCCAAGAAAATGAAGTACCGGCTTCGGGGTTAAATATGGTCGGTGACTCTATGCCTGCATTTGGGATCGTTGCGGCCGTTCTTGGGGTCGTAAATGCTTTGGGTTCAGCTGACCGTCCTGCTGGTGAACTGGGGGCTTTAATTGCTCATGCCATGGTGGGAACATTTCTAGGTATTTTAGTGGCTTATGGCTTCATTTTACCTTTGGCTGCACTGATAAGACTACGCAGTAGTGAGCAATTGAAAATGATGGAATGTATTAAAGTGACTTTCCTTTCAGCATTGCAAGGCTATGCCCCTCAAATTGCGGTTGAATTTGGCCGCAAGGTGTTATTCAGCGCAGATAGGCCTTCATTTGTTGAACTTGAAGATAAAGTTCGAGAAGTGAAAGTTGGTGCTCGCTCACAAGAAACAACTGAGGAGTAACTAACGGATGGCAGCCAATACACCGCATGTTATTCGGGTTAAAAAACGCAGTTCGCATCAGCAAAACGGGCATGGCGGTTCATGGAAAATTGCTTATGCCGATTTTATGACGGCGATGATGGCATTTTTTTTAGTGATGTGGCTAATCTCAATTTCAAGTCCTCAAGAATTAACACAAATTGCTGAATATTTTCGTACTCCCTTAAGTACAGCTATCAACCTAGGAAGTAAAAGCGGAGATGCCACAAACCCTATTCCAGGTGGTGGTAAAGACCCTATTTTCCGTGATGGGGATGTGATGCCAGAACCTAATAATATTATTGATGGAAATGCAAACTATCGTTTTGAAAAATTAAAAGAGTCACTTGAGCAGGCCATTTTAAAAGACCCACGTTTGAATGAATTAAAGCCACATTTACTGATTGATATGATCAACGATGGGCTGCGAATTCAAATTGTAGATAGTGAAAATCGCCCAATGTTTAAAGTTGGTTCGGCAATGGTTGAACCGTATATGCGTGATATTTTGCGAGCAATAGCACCACTTCTTAATGATGTTCCCAATCGAATTAGTATCTCCGGTCATACTGATGACCTCGCTTATGCCAACGGAGCCAATTACAGCAACTGGGAGCTTTCATCTGATCGCGCGAATGCTTCACGCCGTGAATTGATTCGCGGTGGAATGGATGAAAATAAAGTCTTACGCGTGGTTGGAATGGCATCAGCTATTCACTTAGACAAAGATGATGGCTTTGCTCCGATCAACCGCCGGATAAGTATCATTGTATTAAATGATGAAGAAACAAAGCAGATCCTCCGTGAATATGATGGCGCGAAGCCGATCAATGATGTGCTGAATAAACCGCAAAAGCCCACATCAGAAACGTCCGTGGGTGTTGTCGCTGCGGTGAAAATACCGTGATGAATTGCTGTTATTTGAATTTATTACATAACATGTTCAGTTGTCTGCCGGAATGTCCGGCAGTCAGCGTTAAGTGAAACTTAAGCGAAATTGGATAAAAACCATGGATATTACCGAGTTTTATCAAACATTTTTCGATGAAGCTGATGAGTTGCTCAGGGATATGGAACAACATTTACTTGAGCTTGATCCTTTTGACCCGGATAGCGAGCAGCTAAATGCCATCTTCCGCAGTGCCCATTCAATAAAAGGAGGGGCTGCAACCTTTGGTTTCACTCAGTTGCAGAATACGACTCACACATTGGAAAACCTTTTAGATAAGGCGCGTCATGATGAATTAACACTCACACCTGACATTATTGATGTTTTTCTTGATGCTAAGGATGTCATGGCATCACAGTTAGATGCCTATAAAAATGATTCTTTGCCGGATGAAGAGACCTTTAAGCGCATTTGTGAGGTGCTTAGCCGGGTTGAAAATAGAGCAGAAGAGGTCACTGAAACAACGGCTGCGTTACCTGAGACTAAAGTTGAAGTTGCGGTTGTTGAAGAAGCTCCCGCAGAGCAAGGTGAATATTCACACTACTTTATGATCTCGTTAAATCAGCTCAAAGAAAATGAAGTTGATTTACTGGCAGATGAGCTCAGTTTATTTGGGCACTTGTATCATACTGAAAAAACAGCAAATAGTTTGCAAGCATGGCTTGGTACAAACACTGATATTGATGATATTAGTGGCGTATTATGTTTTGTGGTGGATGAATCACAGATTGCTCACCAAGTCGTATCATTTGCGGATTGCCTCGCCTTATCTCCTGAAGAAGTCATCACGGATGGCTCCGATGGCACAATCGAAATTAAGATTCCTGAGCCGGAGAAAGAAGCAAAACCTGTAACTGTTTCACCAGCGGTAGCTGCGCCTGCAAATACCTCGAAAAAACCTGCAATCGCTAAACCGAAAGGGGATTCGAGCAGTATTCGTGTGGCTGTAGAGAAAGTTGACCAGTTGATCAACTTAGTCGGGGAGTTGGTCATTATTCAATCAATGCTGACCCAACATAGTCAGCATGTCGATCAAAATGAATACAGTGATTTATTAAGCTCAATCGTACAGTTGGAGCGTAATTCTCGCGCCTTGCAAGAATCCGTTATGTCAATTCGCATGATGCCAATGGATTACGTATTTAGTCGTTTCCCACGCATGGTACGCGATATTGCATCGAAATTAGGTAAAAAAATCGAGCTGAAAGTGGAAGGAAGTTCAACTGAACTCGATAAAAGTTTGATTGAGCGCATCGTCGATCCCCTGAATCACCTTGTTCGTAATAGCCTCGACCATGGGATTGAAAAGCCGGAAGTTCGCGTGGCAAATGGTAAGCCAGAAGCTGGCACATTGACCTTAGCGGCAGCACATCAAAGTGGCAATATTTGCATTGAAGTTCGTGATGACGGCGCAGGGCTAAACCGTGAACGTATTTTGGCAAAAGCGAAGTCACAAGGCATGAACGTGCATGATGGTATGAGCAATGATGAAGTTGCGATGTTGATTATGGCTCCAGGATTCTCAACCGCAGAGGTAGTGACAGACGTTTCGGGACGCGGTGTTGGAATGGATGTGGTGAAAAGAAATATCCAAGACATGGGCGGTCGTATTCAAATCGGTTTTACCGAAGGCAAAGGCACCATTATCCGCATCTTATTACCGCTCACTTTAGCCATTTTGGATGGTATGTCGGTGAAAGTAGCGGAAGATGTCTTTATCGTGCCATTGAGTGCAATTATCAGCACGTTGCAGCCTCGACAAGAGGATATTTATCGCTTGGCTGGAGAGGAAAAAATGTTGCTTGTGCGAGGTGAATATCTACCGCTTGTTGAATTACACCACGTATTTTCCATCGAAGAAGCCGAACGAAATTTAGATAACAGTATTGTGCTGATTATTCAGAATGCAGGTCATCGTTTTGCATTGTTGGTCGACAAATTAGTTGGGCAGCAGCAAGTGGTGGTGAAAAACATTGAAAGTAATTATCGCAAGATCCCCGGTATTTCCGCAGCAACGATTATGGGTGATGGTTCTGTTGCATTGATTTTAGATGTGGCTGAACTACAAAAAATGAATAACAGCATTTTGATTAAAAAGAAACAGCAGGTTTCTCAACCTGTCGTGCACTAAATAGAGGCCATACACCATGTCTATGTTAGATGATGATTTAAATAAACACGAAGAAGAAAAAAACGGCGAAGGCTACCTCATTTTCACCTTGGGTGAAGAAGAATATGGCATTGAGATCTTAAAAGTGCAGGAAATTCGTGGCTACGAACAAGTGACTCGTATCGCGAATACCCCTGATTTTATCAAAGGAGTGACTAACTTACGTGGGGTCATCATTCCGATTATTGATTTACGGGTGAAATTCTCCCATGAAAACGTGGTGTATAACGATAACACGGTCGTTATCGTAGTGAATTTAAAAGATCGCGTCGTTGGTATTGTCGTCGATGGAGTTTCGGATGTACTGGTCTTGAATGAAGAACAAATTGCACCACCACCTGATTTTGCCGTGACATTATCAACTCAATATCTGACAGGGCTCGGAACATTAAACGACCGTATGTTGATTTTAGTCGATATCGAAAAATTATTAACAAGCGATGAAATGGCGCTGATTGACAGCATGGCTGAGTAATTCTCAGCCCCAATAATTGTTCAAATAATAATAAGTCATTAACTAAAGTTTTTGGTTGGATGACCGATATCCAAAATACAACAAAATTATGTTAGTAAAACGTCATGTACAGTCGAATTAAAATCGTATCGGGACTTTTGTCCGTCATTTTTATCTTTATTTTGCTGCAACTGGTATCCAGTGGGTTGATGTTTACCAAACTGGGCGATAACAGCGACAGCATCAGTTATTTGAATTCATTACAACGCCAAAGACAAGTATTAACGGAAAGCTGGGTCAATTTGTTACAAGCTCGAGCTAACTTAAACCGCTCTATCAATGCCTATTTGCTTGAAGGTCGTAAAATTCAAGACGATGCAACGACAGAAGATTTGATTAAAGCCGCTAAACGTAACTTTAAATCAGCGGATGATGCCTATGCGCGCTATAACAAGCTGATGCAAAGTTCGGATTATGATAAGGCCAAATTTGAAAAACTATTTAGCACCTATGAAACCTATCGTGATGCGTTAATCAAGCTAGGTGAATTCGCTGAAAAAGGTGACCTTGAAGGTTTTTATGCACACAGAACCTCAGGGCATCAAGTAAAATTTGAAGAGCAATTTAACGCTTATTTTGCGGATATCTCTGCAGATTTTCAGGCCGAAGTCGTAAATGCAGATAATAACTATCGCCAATCGTTATATATGTTGGTGACGCTATCTATCTTACTCGCCTTAATTGGCTTCTTTAGTTATCGCTATGTTCGTAAAGGTATTACTGAACCACTCGGTATCTTAATCGAGCGTATTAAAGTCTTTGCATCAGGTGATTTAACACCGAATGTAACAATGATTGCCAAGAATGAAATTGGTGAGTTGGCCAATGGTGTTCAACATATGCAGCAGGAACTGATTAATACAGTTCGTGGTGTACTTGATGGTAGCGAAACTATTTACCAAGGTACAACCGAAATTGCAGCAGGTAACAATGACTTATCTGCACGAACTGAGCAGCAAGTTGCTTGCTTAGAAGAAACCTCAGCCAGTATGAGTGAGCTGACTGCAACCGTAAAACAAAATACGGAATACGCCCACCAAGCGAGTGAATTTGCAAACCAAGCTTCAGTGATAGCAAAAGAAGGTGGCAAGGTGGTATCGAATGTGGTCAGTACCATGCTGAACATTGCTGATAGCTCACAGAAAATCTCTGATATTACTGCGGTTATCGATAGCATCGCCTTCCAAACCAACATCTTAGCGCTGAACGCAGCGGTTGAAGCGGCGCGAGCAGGCGAGCATGGTCGTGGTTTTGCTGTGGTGGCTGATGAAGTGCGTAATTTGGCACAACGCAGTGCTGATGCGGCTAAAGAGATTAAAACGTTAATTGAAGATTCCGTGTCAAGAACTGGGACAGGCGCTCGCCAAGCAGAAGATGCAGGCGAAACAATGACCAAGATTGTTGAGTCTGTCACACGTGTCACTGACATTATGACGCACATTGCAACCGCATCAGATGAGCAAAGTAAAGGAATTGCACAGGTCAGCATCGCTGTTGCAGAAATGGATAAAGTGACACAGCAAAATGCGTCGCTGGTTGAGCAGTCTGCGGTTGCAGCCAATGTATTGGAAGAACAAGTGGCAAAACTGTCGCAATTGATTTCCATCTTCCGTTTACCGCCATTAAAACAAAGCGAAATACGCAATATTCAGCCGGCAGCAAGAACGGTTTCAAATATCGTTAAAACGCCGGATCTGACAAAACTGTCATCGAAAGAACATAAAGATGATGACAATTGGGAAACTTTCTAAGGGTTAAGCTCAGTCTATCGCTGCAAGGCTTTGGTTTTGCAGCGTTTCTGTGCATTAGAAAACAAGGCAATGTTTCAGAGGTTCAGTTCTCTTAGCTGGCACAAGTGGGGATTTCTATGTTTGGTAAAAATATCCGAATTTCGGTGAGTTTGTATCTACTTCTCATTTTATTTTGTGGGATGCAGATTGTGTCTAGCGGGGTTTCTGTCGGGATTGTTGTAAGTGAATTAAAATCTTTAGAGCGTATTGATTTGGGGTCTGATAAGCGAGCGATGCTTGAAGAAACCAGTAAACACCTAATGCAAGCACGCAACAGCTTAACGCAAATTGCTTTGCTGCATAAAGTGGGTGGTAACGAACCGTTGATTGAAGAAACGAGAGTAACTTTTGATAAATTACTCGAAGAAGCTGAGAAAGATTACACCACGTTTAAAAACCAGCCTCTTTTGAGTGAGAAAGAAAATCTCGCCGCTCTTGAGGCTCGGTATCAAGCCTTTGTATTGACACTCAAAGCATTAAAAACACATTTAGATAATAAAGATATTGCAGCCTATATTGAACTTCCTGCCCAAGAAAACCAGGATCAGTTGGAGCAAGTTGTCGAGGAATACCTTAAATTACTGAATGCTGAAAATGATGAATCTCTTGCAGCAGCAAGAATGTATAACACGTTTGCGTGGAGTTCATTCGCTTCCGTGATTGTTATTATCCTTGCCGTTATTGTTTTTGTTAACTACTGGATGAAACGTAAAGTGATTAACCCATTGAAAAGTATGGGAGAGCACTTTGCATTAGTGGCTGATGGTAAACTCAATCAGAAAATTGAAGTCACTACCCGTGATGAAATTGGTGAAGTGTTTGGTAAGTTAAAAGATATGCAGGAGTCTCTAGCGACTTCAGTAACAGCGCTACGTTCAAATACGGACCAAATGTACACTGGTATCCGTGAAATCGCGTTAGGAAATAATAATTTATCTTCACGTACTGAACAGCAAGCGGCATCACTTGAAGAAACCGCAGCCAGTATGGAAGAGTTAACCGCTACGGTTAAGCAGAATGCGGATAACGCGCGCCAAGCCAGTGAACTTGCTGTTAGCGCATCGAAAACCGCAACAAAAGGTGGAGAGATCACCGAAGACGTGATTGACACCATGACTTCCATTTCCAATAGCTCACAAAAAATCAGTGCCATTATTAGTGTGATTGATGGCATCGCCTTCCAAACCAATATTTTAGCATTGAATGCTGCTGTTGAAGCTGCTCGAGCGGGTGAACAGGGGCGCGGTTTCTCTGTGGTTGCTGGTGAGGTTAGAGCATTAGCTCAGCGTAGTGCGGAAGCGGCAAAAGAAATTAAAACCTTGATTGATGAATCTGTTGGCAGAGTCAGCCAAGGTTCTCAATTAGTTAATGAAGCAGGTGCAACTATGAGTGAATTGGTTGCAGCAGTTAACCAAGTTACTGAATTAATGGGTAATATTGCCTCTGCTTCCAATGAGCAAAGTCGTGGTATTGAGCAAGTCGCAACAGCAGTAAGCCAAATGGACTTAGTCACACAACAAAATGCGGCGTTAGTTGAGCAATCGACCAGTGCGACGGCAGCGCTAGAAGATCAAGCGAACAACTTAGTTGATACGGTTGCATTCTTTGAATTACCTGAAAGCCAATTAAATCGTAATCGGCGTTAAGTGTTGTGAAAACTCGTTTTTGAGTTTTCGGTGGATAATCGTAACTGGTTATTTTTTCTTAGGTTATCCATCCTAAAAGGCAGCCAAATAACTGGCTGCCTCTGGGTTTTTATTGAATAGGACGACAAGTACGATGCTTTTTGTACCACAGGTAGAACCACTGACTGATGATGAGTTTGGTCGGGTTTGTCGATTTATTCATAAAAAATCAGGCATTGTCCTCACCATGAATAAAAAAAATATGGTCTATAACCGGCTGTTAAAGCGGTTGCGTGATTGTAATATCGACAATTTTTCTGATTATTTACGGATGTTAGAGCGTGAGCCTCACCATGCAGAATGGCAAGCTTTCGTGAATGCTCTGACGACAAATTTAACCGCATTTTTTCGTGAACCGCACCACTTTGTGACGCTAGCGGACTTTGTTCGCACACGTAAAAATAGCGCGATTAATATTTGGTGCGCTGCATCTTCAACAGGAGAAGAGCCATATTCGATAGCCATGACATTGAGTGATGTGCTTGGGCCAAACGCAATTAATGCCAAAGTCATTGCCAGTGACATTGACACGGAAGTGCTCGAAAAAGCGAAACAAGGCGTGTATCGCATAGAAGAGCTGAAGTCTTTAACGGCATTACAGAGACAACGCTATTTTATGAAAGGCGTTGGCGAGTTTGATGGCTATGCGCGAGTCAAGCCAGCATTACGCCAAATGATTGAATTTCGTTATTTAAATTTGAGTGATCATGATTGGCAAATGCAACATCGATTTGATGCGATTTTTTGTCGTAACGTCATGATTTATTTTGATAAAGAGATGCAGATAAAAATGCTAGAGCGTTTTGCTCCATTGCTTAAGCCAGACGGATTACTGTTTATCGGGCATTCCGAAAATTTATCGCAGTTATCACAAAGTTTCGTTATTAAAGGGCAAACCGTCTACAGCTTGCAAGCGGCGAGGAGGGGGTAATGAAAAAAATTAAAGTGCTATGTGTGGATGACTCAGCACTGATGCGCCAATTAATGCGCGAAATTATTAATAGCCATGATGACATGATAGTGGTTGATACCGCACCAGACCCTTATGTTGCTCGTGATTTAATCAAGCAATATGAGCCGGATGTGATTACGTTAGATGTGGAAATGCCACGAATGGATGGTATTGATTTCTTAGAGAAATTAATGCGCTTACACCCAATGCCTGTGGTCATGGTTTCAACATTAACGTCGAAAGGTTCTGAAGTGACGTTAAAAGCGCTGGAGTTAGGTGCTGTGGATTTTGTCACGAAACCGCAAATTGGTATTCGTGAAACCATGATGAGTTATCGCGATATTATTGGTGAAAAAATTCGCGCAGCAGCTATGTCAAAAATTACTCAGCGCAGCCGTTTTGCTCGTCCGGACAAAAAGGTCAGTGAGCCAGTTTCTCAAGCCAAAGCGCTCTCTCCCTATGTTTGTAACAGCCGTGTGATTGCGGTTGGCGCATCGACAGGTGGAACAGAGGCGATACGTCAATTTCTGGAAATGTTACCTCATGAATGCCCACCTGTCGTGATCACTCAGCATATGCCTGCGGGTTTTACGCGTTCTTTTGCTGATCGCTTAAATAAGCTGTGTGTATTGACCGTAAAAGAAGCTGAACACAACGAGCTATTACAAAAAGGCCATGCATATATCGCACCAGGCGATTCGCATATGTTGATTGCCGATAAAGGCAAGGGATTTCAAGTCATTTTACAGCAAAGCGAACCTGTTAACCGGCACCGTCCTTCTGTTGATGTGTTGTTCGATTCAGTAGCTCAATGCGTTGGGCGAAAATGCATTGGTATTTTATTGACGGGAATGGGGATGGATGGAGCGAAAGGACTATTGAATTTACGTAAGCAGGGGGCAATCACTTACGCACAAAACGAAAGTAGTTGTGTGGTATTTGGTATGCCGCGTGCTGCGATTGAAATGGGAGCTGCGGATGAAGTGCAAGATATTCTCAAGATTGCCCCAAGTGTTTTAGCAAGACTTTCTTCTGTCACGGTTTAACCCGGGGCAGGAATTCACAATTGTATTTTGAAGGAGTGGTTATGGCCGCTAAAGATCTCAGTTTTTTGGTTGTTGATGATTTTTCTACTATGCGCCGCATCGTCCGTAACTTATTAAAAGAGCTCGGATTTAATAAAATAGAAGAAGCGGAAGACGGTGTTGATGCCTTAGAGAAAATTCGTGCAGGCAGCATCGATTTTGTGGTTGCCGATTGGAATATGCCAAATATGGATGGTTTAGAACTGCTCAAAACTATTCGCGGTGATGATGCATTAAAGCACATCCCAGTTTTGATGGTGACGGCTGAAGCGAAAAAAGAAAATATTATTGCGGCTGCACAAGCGGGTGCGAGTGGTTACGTAGTTAAGCCGTTCACTGCCGCTATTTTAGAAGAAAAATTGAATAAAGTATTCGAAAAAATGGGTCTGCAATAACAGTGCGTGCCAAAGGAGATTTTCATGACTGAACAAGTGGGTATGGAAGGTATTCGCAATGGTAATGATGATTTAAAACAAGTCATTACACGCATTGGTACGCTAATGAGAACCCTGCGTGAAAGTATGCGCGAATTGGGCCTAGAAAAAAGCGTTCAACAAGCCGTGGCGAGTATTCCAGACGGAAAAGACAGGCTGCGTTATATCGCACAAATGACGGCGCAAGCGGCAGAAAAAACCTTAAATGGCATTGATGTCATCAAACCACTGCAAGTGGAAATGAATAAAAATGCGCAGGTGCTGCAACAGCAGTGGCAAGAAACCGCTGGAGATGCGGTTCCTGCACAATTGCGTGAGTCAACAGAAGCCTTTTTAGGACAGGTGATCCAAGACAGCGAAACGACTAAAGCAGAGTTGTTGGAAATCATGATGGCACAAGATTTCCAAGATTTAACAGGACAAGTCATCAAAAAAATGATGGAAGTGGTTGAAGAAGCTGAAAAACAACTGCTTGCATTATTAATGGAAAATACGCCACCTGAAATGCGTGCGAAAACGCAAAACGAAAGTTTGCTCAATGGCCCGCAAATCAATAAAGAAGGCGTTAATGTAATGGCATCACAGTCTCAGGTTGATGATTTACTTGATGAGCTAGGTTTCTAATTACCGACAACTTTTTAATTAAACTACTCTAATTACATAGGGTTAGGGTAGTTTTATTGTACTTGCGTTACAAGGAAGGGATTGCAATGATAAATAACGATTTAATTTCTACTTTCGTGATTAAAGAACAAAACGAACAAGCTGACATCGTTCAAGAAAATAACGGGGATGTTGATGAGTGTTCTTCAGAATTACAAATGAGGCAAGCGTTAATCAACCAACTTAAAAAAGCGCGTTTAGCCAATAACTTAACCCAGATGCAAATTGCAGAAAAAATGCAAACTCAAAAGCAAAACGTGTCGCGTTTGGAAAAAGCGCAATTCGACCCGAAATTAGGCACATTATTAAAATATGCGGAAGCGGTTGGCTTGCGCCTTACCTTGGATTTTCCTTCTAAGCCCTGAATTATATAGTGTATAAGTAAATTTATACGTACTCAGGTGAGTATTTAATCGCTAATCATGTTGATAGACTGCGATGATCTTACTGCCAAGTATTTGCGCAAATTGTTCGATAAAACTATCGTGAACATCCCAATTATGGAAACTAAAACCTAAATTACCGAATGCCCATTGCGGATCAAATTGCCACGCATTAAGTGGACCATGAAAATCGCAACAAAAACAAGCGAGGTTTTCTGGTTTTCCCTCATACCAATCAGATACCGTATCGCTCCATGCATGGCTCTGTTTGCTTTGTTCACTGGCACATTGTGGGCAGTAAATACCGAGGCCATTGCCACCTGCGTGAAAAACCGTATGTTCAGTTACGATAGACAGGTAATTTTTTAGCATATCTTCCGGGAGTTGGGTTGGGACGATTTCATCATTAATGACGTACAAAATGGGTTCTTTGTGAGCAGGTGTAGGGCGATAAATGACTTCGCCATATTCAACGCCTTGGAAATGTGGGTCAATAATGCCTTGTTCTTTTAGCCAGTCAAGCATGCGCTGGGCATGTTTGGGGGCATCTTCTAAGGAAATATCTGGGGCAACAAGGTGGCAAGTATCCATAATAACCCTTTATTGTTAAAAGCCATTAATAAGTAAGTCGATTGCGTGTTTAATGGTGTCTCGTTGGCAACTCAAGTCAACGATTTCTTTCCCTAATAATGAACGAGGGACGCAAGCCATCTGGTGAGTCATTAAAACAAACACCTGCCCGTTGATAAATAATTGGGGGTTAAGGCGAGTGGGTAATGGCTTTTTAACTAGCCTGCTATCAAATAACGGAATGACCAAACGAGTATTCAGTATATCAATTATGTTGCTTTGTATATCAAGTAAATATGGGTATTTGACCGTATCTTCTCGATTTTGATAGAGGCAATATTGCATTAAAAATCCTTGTATTTATCTGAGAGTAATCCATATTCTTCATTGATCCTATTTAACTCATTAAACCCGTCAATATTTTCATTTTTCCATTTTTGCGCTTCGAGACGTTTTAATTCAGCTTGTAAGGCACAAGCGAGTATTGCAGACAAGTTGAGTTTGGCTTGCCTTGCTTGCTCATAAAGTTCAGGCGCGATAGTGACACTGACGGTTTTTTTCATTCTTTGAGCCGTTGTACTCATGGTACCCCCTTAATTACACGTGTTCAGGCATGTGTAATTTAGCATGCTTATTGCTCACATAGGGATTTTATTCTTTATTAATGTTAAATATAGGATTATCTTCAGTGGGAGCTCATATCTGCGAAACCTTTCGCAGAATTGCCGCCTTATTGCTCAATAGCCAAATAACCCCCTTGAACTACGTCTATTTTCCACCATTGATTTTTTTACACTCTGTCATGCTATAGCGATAACTCGTATTTTCATTAAATTTTGGAATCACGGTGTCCGACGAGAGTGATGTAGAAAAAACAGAAGAGCCCACCCCCCATAAAAAGCAAAAAGCCAAAGATGATGGGCAAATCGTTCGTTCAAAAGAATTGAGCTCGCTAATGATGATGTTAGCTGGCGTGAGCTTGCTATGGTTAAGTGGCGGACATTTGGCGGCACAACTGCGGCAAATAGCTCGTCAGGGTTTTATTTTTGATGGTCATTATTTACAAAACACAGGCTTGATGATCAGCTATTTAGGACGTGTTGTCAGTGAGGCTTTATTTGCCTTATTACCCGTGATTGGTGGGTTAGCTTTGGTGGGGATTTCTGCGTCATCGTTAGTGGGTGGGCTCGTTTTTAATAGCAAGTTGATTAAATTTGATTTGAAAAAGTTAAATCCAATCAAAGGGCTAAAGCGTATTTTTTCGATGAATGCGTTATCTGAGTTATTTAAAGCAATTTTAAAATCGTTATTTGTGGGGTTGGGGGCGTTTATTTTTCTTTGGCAAAGTTGGCCATCATTACTGCATTTAGTGATGGAATCACCGGTTACGGCGCTAAGTAATGCACTACAGAAAGTCATTTTTGCTGGCTATTTAATTGTGTTTTTGCTGATCCCAATGGTGGCGTTTGATGTTTTCTATCAGTTTCGCTCCCATTTAAAAAAATTGCGCATGAGTCGTCAGGAAATTAAAGATGAATTCAAGCAGCAAGAGGGTGACCCGCAGATTAAAGCCAAAATTCGCCAACAACAGCGTGCGATTGCGCGTAACCGAATGATGGCGGATGTCCCAAGTGCGGATGTCATCGTCACTAACCCGACACACTATGCGGTTGCCCTTAAATATGACGACAAAAAAATGGGGGCGCCAAAAGTATTAGCGAAAGGTGCGGGCGTATTGGCTCAGCGCATCAAGGAAATTGGTGAAGAGCACCGAATATTACAGTTAGAAGCACCGCCGCTTGCTCGTGCGCTATATCGCCATGCGGAGATAGGCCAAAGCATTCCTGTTGCCTTATATGCGGCGGTTGCAGAAGTTTTAGCATGGGTTTACCAATTGCGCCGCTGGCGCCGTGAAGGTGGGCTCAGACCAAAAAAACCGAAAAATTTGCCAGTGCCACCGACGCTGGACTTTGCTGGAGATAACAATCGCGATGGCTAATTTGGCTTCATTATTAAAATTGCCGAAAAATTTACAGGGAACGCAGTGGCAAATACTCGCTGGACCGGTTCTTATCTTATTGATTTTGTCGATGATGGTACTGCCATTGCCGGCATTTTTATTGGATTTACTGTTTACCTTCAATATTGCACTTTCTATTATGGTGCTATTAGTGGCGATGTTCACTAAGCGCACATTAGACTTTGCTGCATTTCCAACCATTTTGCTATTTGCAACCTTATTGCGCCTTTCTTTGAATATCGCCTCAACGCGAATTATTTTGTTAGATGGCCATACAGGGCCAGATGCAGCTGGACGAGTTGTCGAAGCTTTTGGTCACTTTTTGGTGGGCGGTAACTTTGCCATCGGTATTGTGGTGTTCATTATTCTTGTACTGATTAACTTTATGGTTATCACTAAGGGAGCAGGGCGTATTGCGGAAGTGGGCGCTCGCTTTGTGTTAGATGGTATGCCGGGTAAACAGATGGCCATCGATGCCGACTTGAACGCAGGTATCATTACGGATGATGAAGCGAAAAAACGCCGTGCGGAAGTGACTCAAGAAGCGGATTTTTACGGTTCAATGGATGGTGCGAGTAAGTTCGTGCGTGGGGATGCGATTGCGGGGATCATGATTATGGTGATCAACGTGGTTGGCGGGTTAATTATCGGTGTTGGTCAACACAATATGTCATTGGGTGAGGCGACAAGTGCGTATACCTTGCTGACCATCGGTGATGGCCTTGTGGCGCAAATTCCTGCTTTGATTATTTCAACGGCTGCTGGGGTTATTGTCACTCGAGTGGCAACCGATGAAGATGTGGGTGAGCAGATGGTCACCCAGCTATTTAATAACCCGCGAGTGATGTGGTTGAGCGCAGGCGTTTTAGGCCTAATCGGTTTGATTCCGGGTATGCCTAACTTTGTTTTCTTGCTATTTACTGCAGCACTGGCTGCCCTTGGTTGGTATTTAGTGCGTAAATCGCAACAACCCGAAAGTGCCACGGGAGATAATAGCCAATCGCAGCATTTCCAAGAAGCAAATAAAGTGGTTGAAGCCACGTGGGATGACGTGCAACTAGAAGATTTGTTGGCGATGGAAGTGGGGTATCGGTTGATTCCCTTAGTTGATAATGACCAGCAAGGTGAATTATTAGGGCGACTGCGTGGTTTACGTAAGAAATTTGCTCAAGAAGTGGGGTATTTACCACCTGTCGTACATATTTGCGATAACTTGGCGCTTTCCCCCTGTGAATACCGAATTCTGATCAAAGGTGCAGAAGTTGGGCGGGGAGAAGCACAGCCTGGTCGTAGCCTGGCTATTGACCCAGGTAATGCCGCCGGGTCGTTACAAGGCGACGTCACCAAAGAGCCTGCATTTGGTTTACCTGCAATTTGGATTGATGATGATTTACGTGAGCAAGCGCAAATACAAGGGTATACCGTGGTATCTGCGAGTACCGCAGTGGCGACCCACTTTAACCAAATTCTGTTACAAAATTCCAGCACCTTATTTGGACGACAAGAAGCGCAAATGTTGTACGACCGGGTGAAAAAAGAGATGCCGAAGTTGGCGGACGATTTGATCCCAGATACCATTTCGTTAACGATTTTGCACCGCGTACTGCAAAATTTATTAATGGAAGATGTAGTGATCCGCGACATGCGTACCATCATTGAAACCTTAGCCGAAATGGCGGGGGAAAATGGTGAGAATAAAGATACGGATTACCTGACGTCACAAGTGAGAATTGCGTTAGGTCGGGCTATCACCCAGCAATGGTTTGGTAATGCAGAAGAAATTCAAGTGATTGGCCTAGAGGCGAGCCTTGAACAAATTTTATTGCAGGCAGCCAAAAATGGCGGGGGATTAGAGCCAAACTTGGCGCAGTTTATTCAAACCCAAGCAGAGCAAGCCGTTGCCCATCAAGAAGCAATGGGAGCCCCAACCGTATTATTAGTCAATCACGGTTTGCGCCTAATTTTATCGCGTTTCTTGCGGCGCAGCCTGCCACAGCTAGTGGTCATGTCGAATTTAGAAATGACTGACCACCGTAAGATCAGAATGACGTCAATGATCAGCGGCAGTTAATTCTATCGGTATTATTTGCCATTTAGCTACAGTATTAAAAAGAGGAAAATTGCCAATAGGATACGGTAATTTTCCTCTTTTTTTATTCCAAGACTTTGCTTAATTAGCATATTTTCTTCCTTAACCATGATAATTTTTACTATAGTAAAAATTATAGTGAGTTGAAGCTAACCTGTTGGTGGGGATTCATTATGAATAATAAAATAAATGAGTTACTGAAATTTGCTCAAGAAATGGACGCAATTGGTACTGCTAGTGGCACTGCGGCTCGCCGTATTGAGGCGCGGATAAAAGCACAAGAGCTTAAGAAAAAATTCACCAACCCTAAGTCTATGACAGGAGAAGACATTAAACGTATTTGTGAGCAAAATAATATTTCTTAATCTTCTCTCGCTTCGATATTAAATATGACCAAGGAAAGTGTTTCTAAATGGGAAAGAGGGGAGATTAAACCAAATGGTGCAGCATTAAGGCTACTCAAACTAATTGATGAAAAGGTGTTTATTATCTAGTACATGAAAGGGTAATCCTTTTTAGTTTAAAAATACAAAACAACCTTAAATCGAAATTTTCTTACCTAATACAGGGCTTTTTGACTCTAAACCATCAGCACCATAAGTGGACTGGTTATTATGCTTTTTCACAAAGTTTAGGCGCTGAGCATTCAGCTCAATATGTAATTGTAGCATCTGGTGATTACGATAATTCAGCTCTTTTAGGTCGGTGGTTAACGTTTTAATGGCTTCCCATACCCCAGCTAGTGCGTCATTGCTGTCATAAGGTGCACTAACCTCCGCTTGTGCTTCTAACGCCAAGCGGTTTGTTTCACCATGACCAATCGCGGCAACCAGAAACCGTTTTTGTTCAGTGGTTTCCTGAAAAGGCGAAGGTGGCACACGGTGATAACCTAATAATAACTCTTCATTTTTCATCACTATCTGTAATGATTGCAAGTGGGAGAGTTGTTGCTCGAGTAATATCAGTAATTCGTCAGTCATGATGGCAATTTTTATTTCATTGATAACATGCATTCATGGGCATCACGTAAAATGCCATCGGCAATTTTTTCAGCGTCCATTTTTAAGGTGCCATCTTTGATAGCTTGTTTGATTTGCTCAACTTTAGCACTGTTAATATCGCTAGCTTGAGGTTGCAATAATTTTTTTTGTAACTCACTTGGCGCAAAAGAACTTTCTTGAACGACTTCATTGCTGGACACTTTTTTGTCGCGCATCGGGGCAGCCGCATCTTGTGGGTCGCGGTTTGTCACCTGAGTCAGCGCAGAAATTGCAGATGTTTGCTCAATAGCCATAATATATTTTCCTATTCCCGATTTTTGTCATATGTCAGTTATCGGCTTATATTGATGAATCTTTAGTGTCTATAGTGTTACAAAATATTGCATCATTCACCAGCTATACTCGTCATACTTCAAGTTGCAGCGTTGTTGACTGCACTCAGCTAGCCGAATCACATACTCATGTATGCTCATCGGTCTATCTTCACTTGTCGCCTAGCTGCAACTCGAATTATTTAGAGTATATACTCGTATTACTGCAAGTTGCAGCGTTGTTGACTGCACTCAGCTAGCCGAATCATAGACTCATGTATGCTCATCGGTCTATCTTCACTTGTCGCCTAGCTGCAACTCGAAATATTTAGCGCATCAATGGGGTTATCTTTACCTCAATACCACTTGGACACTGCCATTTTCTAGCGCTTCCCCATTCACCACTTGCCCATTTAACAAGCGTACTCGGGTATTTTGGCCGGCAGTGGCATTATTAATGGCACGACCTTCATATTTCACTGAAAAATTATCACCATTGGCGAACACAAATACCGTTTGTCCCGCTTTTATTGCCCAAGGCTGTCTTGTCATTGATTTTGTGAATGTTTGCCCGGCAGGAATATTACGCAGGGCTATCGCACCACGTAGCGCGATTTTATCGGTGCTTGCACCTGCGGGGAGTTTATGTAATAAGCCCTTCTTGGTTCCGATATCGACAAATTGTATGGATTCCCCTCTATTTATATTACGTGTAGCCACGTAATACTGACCTGTCACATTCACGGTAAGCTGAATAAACTGCTTTTTCTTTCCACACTGTATCGGTAGGGAAACATTACCCATATTGCGCCCACCAACTGGGGGGGTGAGCTGGGGTTTTTCACAAGTCGGCCAACGCTCAATTGGCGTTTTAATTTCAATTGAAACTTGCTTGCCTTTCCCATGAATTTGTCGAAAGTATTGGTTGATGTCTTGAGGTAACGACGCTTGAGAAAGCGTTGGAGTAAGCCCTAATAAGCTGATTACCAAGTATAATGGCAATTTTTTAGCGTAATACATCCCTTTTATCTCCCCCAGCAAGCAAACTTTTTCACGATTGCAGTTTACGCAGCTCTGAAATAACGAATGAGCCAAATAGGTCAATTATTTTGCCTTTATCTCGCCATTAGAATTTTTCGTAGGCCGCTAAGATATGCAGGTCGAATTTTAATTTTTACTCGCGAACGTTCAAATCAGGGATCGCGTTATCTCCATTGAGGGCCACTATGATTGATAAATTAAACGCCACGTTTGCTTTCCAGCAACAGGCTTTGTCAATACGCGAAGCAAGGCAGACCGTATTAGCTTCAAACATTGCTAATGCCGATACACCCGGCTACCAAGCACGTGATATTGACTTTAATCGTCAACTTCAACAAGCCATGGATAAAGGTGTGGTAGGGGGAAAAGGTGTGACTCTTGCTGTCACTTCGAAAGGGCATATCGAAGGGCGAGGAGGCAAAGCCCCCAATATTGACCTGAAATATCGAGTTCCTTACCAAACCTCAATGGATGGTAATACGGTAGATATGGACATTGAACGTAGCCAATTCGCAGATAACACCCTGAAATATCAGGCCGACCTTACATTCATCAATAGCCGCGTCAAAAGTATGTTGGCTGTCTTACAGCAAGGGTAATCTTCATGGCTTTACTGAGTATTTTTGATATCTCTGCATCAGCATTGACCGCGCAATCTCAACGCTTGAATGTCAGTGCGAGCAATATGGCAAATGCAGAAAGTATCGCAGGGCCTGATGGCCAACCATACCGTGCAAAACAAGTGGTTTTTCAAATGGCACCACAAGGGCGCCATGAAGTAGGTGGTGTACGTGTGAGCGAGTTGATAGAAGACCCTACGCCACCTCGTATGGAATATAAGCCCGGCCACCCGTCAGCGAATGAAAAAGGCTATGTGCAAATGCCAAATGTCGACATGGTCGGTGAAATGATCAACACCATTTCAGCTTCCCGTAGCTATCAAGCCAATTTAGAAGTGATGAATACAGCAAAAACCTTGCTGCAAAAGACACTCACAATAGGCCAGTAAGGGAGCATTTTCATGGGAATTGCAGCCACAATGTACGACCCTTTGGATAATACGACAGCTGGCCCTGAGCCAGCTGCGAGTAATGTGCCAAAGAAAAGTCAAAGTGACGATATGCGTGACACCTTTTTAAAAATGATTGTCACGCAGATGCAAAACCAAGACCCAACCAAGCCAATGGAAAACACGGATTTAACCAGCCAATTGGCGCAAATAGCCACGCTTGAAAGCATGAATAAACTCAGCGATAGCGTGAGTGGTATTTCCCAACAAATTGGTTCTGGTCAGTCATTACAAGCCACTCAGCTGGTTGGTAAAGGTGTGCTTATTCCGCGCAATGAAATCATCTTAGCGCCGCTCAAGAAAGAGAGCACAGGTGAAGACAGCAATGTGACTAAGCCATCAAACCCGCTTCCTGATGAAGGCATCAGCCCAGATAGCCCTTCAACATTTGGACTGAGTAATAAAGAGGCTATTGAAGGTGAAGAAGGCGGTGAAGAGCCGCAATCTGAATATATTTCTTCGCCGTTTGGTTTCTTTTTACCGAAATTGGCAGACAAAGTTGAAATTACTATTCGTGATAAAAACCGAATGGTTGTGCGAACCATTACCTATGATACGGAAGTTAAACCCGATATCTATGATATGGCGTGGGATGGTCGTGATAACAACGGAAACTTAGTCACAGATACAACAGGAAAATATTACTTTGATGTGAAAGCCGTCAGTTCGGGGGCTGAAATCGAAGTCACCAAACTGGGGTATACCCGTGTTAACGGTGTGACTCCAGGGGCTGACGCACCATTACTTGATGTTGGCATTGGGCAAAGTGTCCCGCTGAGCAGCATTTTCAAGGTTTATCCATCTTCTTAATTTACCCCCAATACTCATGGAGAAAATATGTCTTTTTCACAAGCAGTCAGTGGCTTAAATGCAGCCTCAGCGGGGCTTGATTCAATTGGTAATAATATTGCCAACTCCGCAACAAATGGTTTTAAAGGAGCGACAACCTCATTTGCAGATATGTTTGCAGGTTCAGGTGTTGGTCTCGGTGTTAATGTGGCCGCGGTGACACAAAATTTTAAAGATGGCCCAATCACGCGTACTGATAGAGCGACAGACGTTGCTATCTCCGGAAATGGCTTTTTCCGTGTACAAGACCAAAACGGTGATACTTATTACAGCCGAGATGGCCAATTCTTACGGGATAAAAGCGGTAACCTAGTGAATAACCAAGGTATGGTGGTCACAGGCTATCCTGCGAGTGTCGACGAAAAAGGCAATGTTACCATTCAAAGTGGTGGTGTACCTGAGGGCTTGAATATCCCAACGGATATGATGGATGCAAAAGCGTCGGAGCTAGCGAAATTAACTATTAACCTGAACTCAGAAGACAAAATCAAAGATAAAGCTTTCGATGTTGATAATCCTGATGATTCCGCGACTTACAATTTCAGTACAACCATGACGGCGTATGATAGCCAAGGTAACACGCATGAAATCTCTGTTTATTTTGTAAAAACAGCGGACAACAAGTGGACGGCTTACGCTAAAGATGCGAATGACACAGCAGCAACTAAGCTGGGGGATATGTCATTTGATGGTAACGGAAAATTGGTGACAGAAACGGTAACACCGGGCCCGAATCCAGGTGATGACCCTGTTGTAACGCCAATAGAAACAACGTTTGATTTTGCATACAAAGGGCTAAATGGTGCAAATGATGGCACCTTAAAAGTTGATTTAGGGAAAACTCGTCAACAAAAAGTCAGCGAATCTTCCGTCAGTGCGATTGATGTGAATGGTTATCCTGCTGGTGAATACACCACCTTTAAAATCGAAGATAACGGTTTGATTACCGCTAACTATTCTAACCAACAAAAACGTGTGGTTGGTCAAGTGGCGTTATCTGCGTTCGCAAACCCAAATGGTCTGGTATCCCAAGGTGGCAACGTTTGGGCCTCTTCCAACGCTTCTGGTAACCCAATGGACGGTGTTCCGGGTGTCGGCCAGTTTGGTAAATTAACCAGTGGTGCATTGGAATCCTCTAACGTGGATATGAGCCAAGAGTTAATTAGCATGATTGTGATGCAGCGTAATTACCAATCAAACGCGCAAACCATCAAAACACAAGATCAGATGTTACAGACGCTGGTTAACTTACGATAAAACAAGAGGGTGGCCATGGATCACGTCATTTATACCGCGATGGGGGGAGCGCGTCATGCGCTGGAAAACCAAGCGATTGTTTCAAATAACATTGCCAATGTGTCAACTGCAGGCTTTAAAGCGCAATTGTCCGCAATGCGTGCCGTTCCAATAAATGGTGACAGCGAGCAAACCAGAACGCTGGTGGTGGCATCGACTCCTGGGGCTGATATGAGCCAAGGGCCACTCAATTATACGGGTAAACAAACCGATGTTGCGTTAAACGATAAGCATTTTTTGGCTGTTGAGTTAGCCGATGGCACAGAGGCTTATACCCGTAACGGCAACATTCAAGTGTCTAGCGAAGGTGAACTTGTCATTGGCGAGCGCCGCTTACAAGGTGATGGTGGGCCGATTAACGTTCCGCCAAATGCAGAATTAACCATTGGTGCAGACGGGACAGTTACCGCACTTTTAGCCACTGACCCGCCAACGATGTTAGGGCAAATCGGGCGTTTGAAAGTGGTTGAAGCGCAGCCTCAAGACTTGATCCGTGGCGAAGATGGTTTGTTCCATTTATCACCACAAGGGCAAGCGGCAAATGGCAATGCTTTACCACAAAGTGAACGAGGAATTGTCACCTCGGGAGTCATTGAAGGCAGTAATGTCAATGCCGCGGAAGCGATGGTTTCTATGATTGCTAATGCAAGGCACTTTGAAATGCAAATGAAAGTTGTCCGCAGTGCTGATGAAAATGCACAACGGGCGAACCAATTGCTCGCTGTTAGCTAATTTCACAAAGGAATTATTATGATCCGCTCATTATGGATTGCCAAAACAGGGCTTGATGCTCAACAAACTAACCTTGATGTTATTTCCAATAACTTAGCCAATGTTAGTACGAATGGTTTTAAACGCCAACGTGCTGTTTTTGAAGATTTAATGTACCAAAATATTCGCCAACCGGGTGCCATGAGTTCAGAACAAACTTCGTTACCGTCTGGTTTACAAATGGGTACGGGGTCGCGCCCTGTTGCCACAATGCGTATTCACGCGCAAGGCGCATTAAATAAAACGGGAAATACCAATGATATCGCTATCAGAGGCCAAGGTTTTTTACATGTGCAAATGCCGGATGGTACAGATGCTTATACTCGTGATGGGGCATTACAGCCAAACCAAGATGGCCAGTTAGTGACCTCAAGTGGTTATCAAATCGTTCCTGCGATTATGATCCCCGATAACGCGAATAGCTTGTCAATTGCGCGCGATGGTACCGTGACTATCACTGTATATGGCGATAACCAACCACAGCAAATTGGCCAAATAACATTAACCACCTTCATCAATGACGCCGGTTTGGAAAGTATGGGTGAAAACCTGTATATGGAAACGGCTAGTTCTGGTGCACCAAATGAGAGCGCACCAGGTACTAACGGCGCCGGTTTACTTTATCAACATATGTTAGAAACCTCTAACGTTAACGTGGCAGAAGAGTTGGTCAACATGATCCAAACTCAACGTGCTTATGAAATCAACAGTAAGGCGGTATCCGCTTCTGACCAAATGTTACAGCGCTTAACGCAATTGTAATTGGTAAAAAATACGTAAAAATAACTCATTGCGATAGTGATGAGTTATCAATGAGAGGGATCTCTTCGTGATGATAAAACGTACACAGCAGCAAAAGAGTAACATGATGATTGAAAGCGGCACGATTTCTCAACAGCAAAAAACAGCGTTGCTAACGCATTTCATAGCGCCTAAACAGGCAGGGTTACTTGCCATTTTGGTCTTAGTTACCAGCGGTTGTGCACAAATCAAATCGCGTCCATTAGTGGACACACAAACCACTGCAATTCCAACAGCACCGACAGCACCTGCACCCAATGGCTCGATATTTCAAAGCGCGCAACCCGCTTATTATGGTTATCAACCGTTGTTTGAAGACAGGCGCCCTCGTAATGTTGGCGATATTTTAACCATTAATTTGCAAGAAAACGTAAGTGCGAGCAAAAATTCCTCTGCGAATGCGAATCGTAGTGGGAAAACAGGTTTCTTAGCTGCGATCTTACCGGGTTTCATGCAAGGGTGGATTGGCGGTAAAAACACAGAATTAGATATTAAAGGTAACAGTGACTTTAGCGGCAAAGGCGGTGCCAATGCCAACAACACCTTTAAAGGCACCATTACTGTCACAGTAGATCAATTATTGGCGAACGGTAACTTACATGTGGTTGGTGAGAAACGTATCGCGATAAACCAAGGTACTGAGTCGATTCGTTTCTCGGGAGTGGTTAACCCACGCACAATTGGTTCAGACAATCATGTGAGTTCGACACAAGTCGCTGATGCACGTATTGAATATGTGGGCGACGGCTATATTAACGAATCGCAAAACATGGGATGGCTACAACGCTTTTTCTTAAATGTTTCGCCTTATTAATTAAACATTAGCGAGAAAACAGCCGAGATAATTCAATGAAAAACAAAGTATTAATTTTGCTATCACTATTTTTTTGCTTCGCTTTTTCAGCATACAGTGAGCGTATTAAAGATTTAACTACCGTACAAGGTGTACGAGATAACGCGTTGATTGGCTATGGTTTAGTCGTTGGTCTGGATGGGACAGGTGACCAAACCATGCAAACGCCGTTTACCACACAAAGCTTGAATAACATGCTGTCACAAATGGGGATTACGGTTCCGCCGGGTACCAATATGCAATTAAAGAATGTGGCAGCGGTCATGGTCACCGCGAAATTGCCGCCTTTTGCACGTACTGGGCAGTCCGTAGATATTGTTGTTTCCTCAATGGGTAACGCGAAAAGCTTACGTGGTGGTACGCTGCTGATGACCCCCCTAAAAGGGGTAGATGGGCAAATTTATGCAATGGCTCAGGGTAACATCTTAGTGGGTGGTGCGGGTGCCAGTGGCGGTGGGAGTAGTATTAAGGTTAATCAACTCAATGGTGGCCGTATTACAGGTGGAGCGACTATTGAGCGCGAATTACCGAGCAGTTTCGGGCAAAACGGTGCGATTAACCTGCAATTAAACGAAGATAGCTTCACATTGGCACAAGATATTGCTGATGCAATTAACCGTATGGGCGGTATGGGGACTGCATCGGCGTTAGATTCAAGAACGGTACAACTACTGGTGCCTGCCAATAACCGTGACCAAGTGCGTTTTTTAGCCCGGGTACAGGAACTGAATGTACGTGCGCCAGTGGCTGAAGCGAAAGTCATTCTCAATTCGCGTACGGGATCTGTAGTGATTAACCGCAGTGTCACTTTAGATAGCTGTGCTGTTGCACACGGCAGTTTAGCGGTTACGGTAGAAAGACAAACTCAAGTTAGCCAACCGGATACCCCATTTGCGGGAGGGCAAACCGTAGTGACTCGTAATACCAATGTTGGGGTGCGTGATCAAGGTGGGGCGCTGCAAAAAGTCAATGCAAGTGTGCAATTAAACCAAGTTATTCAAGCACTGAATACACTCGGTGCAACACCAAACGACTTGATGTCGATATTACAAGCGATGGAAAGCGCAGGGTGTTTACGCGCGAAACTGGAGATCATCTAATGAGTGACATGCAGCTATTGCAAGGTGCCGCATTTGATTTACAGTCACTGGGGCAGTTAAAAGGTGAATTGAATAAAAATTCGGAGCAAGGGCTGCGCCATGTCACGCAGCAACTTGAGGCAACATTCGTTCAATTGATGCTAAAAAGTATGCGTGACGCACTCCCGCAAGATGGCTTATTTTCTAGCGACCAAACTCGTATGCTGACCAGTATGTATGACCAGCAAATCGCCCAAGATCTTTCGCAAAAAGGTTTAGGCTTCGGGGAAATGATGTACCAGCAGCTTACTCGAGACCAACACACTCCAAGCGAGCCAACATCCAACAGCCTGCTACCGTTAGATGAAAAAACAGCGCAATCATTACCACCATTTAATATGGAACAAATGATGCGCCACTTTGCGCCAATGGGCGATGCACTATCGGCACCATTCCAAAAAATCAAAGCATTATCGCTTAACAGCAGCAATTTTATTAGCCGATTAATTGGCCCCGCAAAAGCCGCGAGCCAAGACAGCGGTATTTCACATTTTTTGGTCTTGGCACAGGCGGCATTAGAAAGTGGTTGGGGTCAGCGAGAAATTCTGAAGTCAGATGGAAAAACCAGTCATAACTTATTTGGGATCAAAGCGGGAAAAAACTGGCAAGGGCCTGTCACGAATATTATGACAACAGAAGTGATTAACGGCAAAACCATCAAAATGCGTGATGATTTCCGCGTTTATGGCTCTTATGAGGAGGCGATTGCGGATTATATCAATCTATTGACAGAAAACCCACGTTATAAAGACGTCAAAAAAGCGCCGACACCAGAGATTGCTGCACGCCGTTTACATCAAGCAGGATATGCCACAGACCCGAGCTATTCGGACAAATTGATCACCTTGATTAATCAAATACGTGGTCATCAACCAATAGGTAGTCATTCTGCTTCAAGGGCTGTACAGGCTTATACCATAGATTTGAACGATATCTTCTAAAAATACGGAATTATTGGGAGTTTGGACTAAACAATTACGCTGAATTTCCGATAACCAAATATGCTCTAAATAATTTGAGTTGCTATCGCTTTCATTGTGTCAGCCAATGGTGGCGATAAGCACCCAGAACAGGAAAAGCTTATGCTGAACAATGTAATGAATAATGCGCTCAGTGGTGTGAACGCTGCACAAGGCGGGTTAAGTGTTATTTCTAACAACTTAGCCAACGCCGGTGTGGGTTACTATCACCGCCAAAGTGCTGTTTTCGGGGAGAATCCCGGTACGATGACACCTAATGGCTATTTTGGTAACGGCACTTATTTCAGCCATGTTCGCCGTGAGTTTGATGAATTTATCAATGCGCAGTACAGCCAATCCCGCGCACGTAGTGGCGACTATGAGGCGTACGTTAAGAATTGTAATAAAGTTGATGATTTGCTTACTAATGATATTGAAGATATCTCAAGCAATATTGGTAGCTTTTTCACCGCGTTAGATGCCGCTACCAGTGATGCAAGTGACAAAACGTTGATTGACGTTTTTTTAGGCAATTCAAATGCATTACTAAGCCAGTTTAAAGAAGCGGATCGTCGTCTGCAGGAAATGGAACGCGATACCAATCATCAGATAGAAAATAAAGTAAAAGACATCAATATCTACGCTGAAAAAATTGCCGGCTTAAACCAGCAAATTTCACGGATCCGTTCAGTAAGTGGTTCAGAGCCAAACGATTTATTAGACGTGCGTGACCGTTTAGTCAATGAAATTAACTCATTAATTGGAGTGAAGGTTATTGAGCAAAACGGTAACTATAATGTGACCTTTGCCAATGGTTTACCACTAGTCACGGGGGAGAAAGCTAATCGTCTGGAAGCGGTTCCGTCTTCTAAAGATGATAGCCGTTTTAGTATTGGCTTTGTTGGAGCTAATGGCCAAGTCCGCGAAATTCCTGACGAATCATTTCGTGGTGGGGAACTTAGTGGTATCTTGCGTTCTCGCCAAGAAGTCATGGACCCGGCTTATCAAAAACTCAATAAGTTAGCATTGGTTTTCGCGACTAAATTTAATGAAGTACATAGCAAAGGTTATGATGCCAACGGCAACACGGGCAAAGACTTCTTTGAAATTGGTAAAGGTACTGTCGTTAGTAACACCCATAATAGTGGCAAAGCGGACTTTGATCTCAGTTATAGCGATGTGTCTAAAGTCACAGGCAATAACTACGAAATGCGTTTTGACGGCAGTGAATGGAATGTCACACGTTTACCAGAAGGTACCAAAGTACCTGTGGATTCAAATACGGCAGGGACACTGAAATTTGATGGTTTAGAAATCAAAATCAGCAATAGTACGGGTATGTCAAAAGGTGACTCATTTCTGGTGAAGCCAGTGAGTGGTGTGATCAACGGTATGCAGACCTTGGTCAGCAATGCATCCGATTTTGCGGCAGCGGGAAGCAAAGACAGTGGCCCTGGTGACAATGAAAACATTAAAGAACTGGTTAAATTACAAGACGAAAAACTGATTGATGGTAGTTCTACGTTTTCCGATTTCTATGCAACGTTAGTTAATGATGTGGGTAGTAAAACCAAACAAGCGCAAATTGATTCAGAAACACAGAACAAGATGACCGAGAGCTTCTATGAGCAAGAACAAGCTATCTCGGGCGTGAATATGAATGAAGAAAGTATTCAGATGCAGAAAATCCAACAGTTTTTCAATGCCAATGCGCAAGTGCTAAAAACGGTGGATGATTTATTTAACGCATTGATGCGTGCATTCTAAATATTAGCGATAGGATAAGGATTTAGCGATGCGTTTAAGTACCAATATGATTTATCACCAACGCTTGCAAGACATGAATAGTGCGCAAGCGCGTTGGATGGATGCAGGGAGCCAATTAGCTTCTGGTAAGCGTGTAAGCAAGCCTTCTGATGACCCCCAAGCATCTTCGCAAGCGGTGCGGATTAATCAGTCAGAAAACCGTAACCAACAATATGTAGCAAGCCGTGGATTTGCGAAAACGGGAATGACATTGCAAATGAGTATTTTGACTCAGATGACGGATGTGACGACGCAAATCGATACCACGATTATTCAGGCATCAAACCAAGGTGCTTTAAGCGATAAAGACCGCAATACTTTGGCTGAACAGCTAACGGGTTTAAAAGAGCAATTAGTGGCGTTAGGTAACTCGACAGATGGAAATGGTCGGTATATTTTTGCGGGTTTTAAATCAGATAAACCGCCATTTGAAATTGATGCTAGTGGTGAAGTGCTCTATCACGGTGGTGATAAAGCCATTATGCAGAATGTGGCGAGTGACCGTGAGATGACAACCTATTTCACCGGTGCGCAAGTGTTTGATACAGACAGTAATGGTGTGGTCAATATTTTTAAAGCGTTGAACACGGGTATCGAATCACTGAAAAAACCATTGCAAGGCGCACCACAAGCAGATTTAGACCAAGCGCAAGCAGAGTTGGGTGAAGCGAACAGTGCCATCAAGTCCGCATTAGATCAAATTTCCAACATTGAAGCTAAGCAAGGTCTACAGCTACAGGAAATTGATAAATTAGACTTTTTAGCTGACACGCGCTCGATTCAAAATGCGGCCCGTAAAAGTGAGTTGTTAGAAACCAACTGGACTGGCACCACCACAGATTATTATAAAGAAAAAGCGATGTTTGAAGCTTCACAAAGTATTTTTAAAGACTTAAACAGCATGTCACTTTTCGGCAGCCGTTAATTATTTAATATTATTTTTACTCACCGCGCTTTGGAGTGATCCAAGCGCGGTTTTTTGTTTTTGAGGAGTATTTATATTCAGGCTCTAAGAAAGAGCCAATTAGCCCAATTTTTGCTTTTTAAAAATCCATCGATTAAACAATAGGTTATAGGTTTAGTTGAAAACAAAGGTATTTTGCTGTTTTTGGCTTAATTTATTGTATTTATTCACTTTGATCGATTTTTTTATAGTTCACTGCCATATAGGCGGCTTTTTGTTAAATTATTCACCTGAAATAAATAATGGGTTATTAATTTTAGGGTAGGAGGTACTAATGAATTTTGAATTCGAAATACATTTTTATGGAATTTAATTTAATAATTAGAGTTACTAAATGGTTTTATTAACTAATTAATTCATAAAATAAGTATCGATACTCAAACAAACAAATTAAACATCAGCGATAGCTGCTCAAATGCTTGGTGGATAAGCCGTTCAGTGTAGCGGGGAAGTATGGAAATAATCAACCCTAACATACTGATACCGATGGTTAATGTAAGGGGGAAGCCTACTACAAACACGGATAGCTGTGGGGTCATTCGGTTTAGAATACCGAGAGCAAGGTTAAGAATGAGAAATAGTGTAATGAACGGCAGTGCTAGCATTAACCCATTAATAAATATAGTGTTAGCAAATTGAACAAACACCCAAAAACCATCGCGATTTAATGGTGTGGTTTGAATTGGGATAAGTTCAAATGAATTGACCACAATATAAATAAGCCACAGGTGCCCATCGAAAGCGAGAAACAATAAAATGGTGATGACGTTAAATATGCGCCCTAAAATCGGCATATTAGGTCCACCGGTCGGGTCAAAAAAGGTGGCGAACGATAACCCCATTTGCAAACCAATCACTTCTCCCGCATGGCGCACGGCAGCAAATGCCATTTGCATTGTGAGTCCCATCGCAATACCAATCACCATTTGCTGCACGATAACCCATAGCCCCATGGCAGAAAATAGGGGAATATTTACGACAGGAAGTTGTGGGGAAACAATCAAGACGACAAAAAAAGCCAATGCAACGCGAACTTTGGTAATTGCCTGTTTTTCATTAAAAAAGGGCGCTGTACCAAGCAGCGCCAAAAGGCGTATAAAAGGGTAGAAACCTTGGCTTAGCCACAATGTGAGTGTTTCGCTGGTGATAGTGAGCATTGTTAGCCAATAATAAACGGTAAATTGCTCAATAATGACCGCATATAATCGGTAAGCAAGTTCAGCATCCAGGGCCCTGCAATAATAATCACAGAAATGACCGATAAAATTTTAGGGATAAAAGATAGCGTCATTTCATTCACTTGTGTGGCGGCTTGCAGTAAGCTGATAATTAAACCTGCGGCTAAAGCGGCTAATAACAAGGGAGCCGCTAGCATCAGTGCGATTTTCATCGCCTCAGTTCCCATCGCCATCACTGATTCAGGTGTCATAACTACTCCGAGTAAAATAATCCTAATTAAAAAAGCTTTGCGATAATGAGCCAAGTAATAATTGCCAGCCATCAACCAAAACAAACAACATTAATTTAAATGGCAAGGAAACTGTTGCAGGTGGAACCATCATCATTCCTAATGCCATTAAAACACTGGCAACCACTAAGTCGATGATTAAAAATGGAATAAAAATGGTAAAACCAATTTGGAATGCGGTTTTTAATTCGCTGGTAATAAAAGCGGGCACTAAAATACGTAACGGAACATCTTTCGCTTCTTGAATTTCACCGACTTTAGCTATCCTTGCAAACAGGGCCAAGTCGGATTCTCGCGTTTGCCCTAGCATGAAGGTTCTTAATGGTGCAGTGCCTTTCTCTAAAGCGGTTTCGAGGCTAATTTTATCTTCGCTAAACGGCTGGTAGGCTTCGCGGTAAACTTGGTCAGCAACGGGTGACATCACAAAAAAGGTCAAAAATAGCGCCAAGCCGAGTAAGACTTGATTCGGAGGCGCGGAGGGCGTTCCGAGTGCATTACGCAATAAACCTAAAACAATAATGATGCGAGTAAAACTGGTCATCATTAACAATAAGGCCGGAATAAAGCCTAATAAGGTCAAAAATAATAGGGTTTGAACGGGTAAAGACCAAGTTTGTCCCCCATCTGCTAAAGAATGGCTAATAACGGCAGGTAGTGCCGCAGAAGCTGAATTCGGCAGTAAAAACAAGAGAGCAGTAATCGTGAAAAGAGATTTTAGAGGTAACATGAGTGCTTCCGATTACTTATGCATAGATGTCACTGAAGCTGCAAATTTTGCAGCCTCTTGTTTTTTCTTTAATAAAGACTGAAATGTGAGCGGTTCAGCTGGCAATACCGTTGTGCTTTCAGGTTCTGATGAATATTGGTGTAACAGGCTGATATTTTGTGCGGTAACACCTAATACTAAGCACTCATTATTCACCTCAACCACCACAATGCGTTCTTTATTTCCTAATGAGCAGCGGCTTTTGACTTTTATGATTTGCTCATTGCCCATTTTTTTTGGCGCAAATCCTAATTTTTTCACCAACCAAGCCCCTGCTAATATCAATAAAATAATCCCCCCTAAAGTACCGGATATCTGCGTTAAGCTATCATTATGGTCAATAGCAGCCGCATTAGGTTCACTTGAGGAAACGGTTGTTGATAAAAAAGGCACAGATGTCGGTGCCTGCTCAGTTTGATTGGATATTGCCATTATTAGCGACTCACGTTGTTAATTAACGACTTAAACGGCGCATACGTTCAGAAGGCGTGATGATATCAGTGATACGAATACCGTAATTGTCTGAAACCACAACCACTTCACCTTGCGCAATTAAATAGCCATTGATTAAAATATCCAGCGGCTCACCCGCTAAGCCATCCAGAGAAACCACTGAACCTTGGGATAAGCTCAGTAACTTTTTAATGGTCATTTTAGTGCGGCCCAATTCAACAGAAAGACGCACAGGGATGTCCATGATCATATCGATATCGGACAGCTGATTTAGCGGGTTTTGTCCATCAAAACTGTCGAAAGCCTGTGCACCAGCTGAGGCGGATTCCGCTTTTTTTTGCTGTTCCAGCGCTTCAGCCCATAGGTCTTCACTATCGTGATTGGTTGATGCATCAGGAGAGTTCTTCGCCTCACTCATTGGTACTTTCCTCATCTAGAGTGTTTAATACAGGGTTAATCAAATGTTCTACACGCAATGCATACTGGCCATTTTGAGTACCGTATTGACTGGTTAATACGGGAACACCATCAACATTAACGATG
The DNA here is from genome assembly GCF_028482485.1 of Providencia sp. PROV116. Taxonomy (NCBI): domain Bacteria; kingdom Pseudomonadati; phylum Pseudomonadota; class Gammaproteobacteria; order Enterobacterales; family Morganellaceae; genus Providencia; species Providencia sp. PROV116. The sequence continues at coordinate 72,656 of NZ_JAMPQO010000007.1, forward strand.
AGGCGGTCAGGTTTCTCAATTGGGATCACATCCCCTTTTTGCAGTTGCAGTAAGCGAGAAATTCGCATTGGAATGTCAACAAAGTTGGCAACCAATTCAAGTTCAGAGCGTTTTACTTGGGTAACAAGGTTAGTTACCCAAGTTTCATTTTCTTGGTGGCCTTGCTCCATTGGTGGGTTAATCAAGCGCTCACGCAATGGTTCGATCATGGCAATTGGAATACATATACTGAATTCACCAACGGTATTGCCTATCTCTACTAAAAACGGTGTGGTCACCACAATGTCATTAGGAGAGGTGGTGATATTGGTGAATTTGACTTGGATTTCAGAACGTACGTATTCCACTTCAATATCAGCAATTGGTTTCCAAGCATCGCGATAAGCCCCTAAAGCTAATTTGAGCATGCGATTGATAATGCGTTGTTCAGTATTAGTAAACTCTTTACCTTCTTGCCGTACAGGGAAGCGGCCATCTCCACCAAATAGGTTGTCGACAGCGATATAAACTAATGCGGGTTCAAAGGTAAACAATGCCGTACCGCGTAACGGAGGCATATGAATTAAATTGAGGTTGGTTGGTACCGGTAAATTACGCGCAAATTCATGATAAGGTTCAATTTTAATTCCGCCTACTGTAATGTCTGGGCTGCGGCGTAACATATTGAACAAACCCATACGGAACTGGCGAGCAAAACGTTCATTGATGATTTCGAGAGACTGCATTCGCTCACGAATAACCCGACGTTGAGTGTTCGGGTCGTAAGGGCGAACATTATCTTTCCCTTGAGTCTCTGGCACAGGCGTACTGCTTGATGGCGTATCATCATTAAGCAGCGCATCAATTTCGGCCTGAGATAAAATATTATCGCTCATGAATATTACCGCAGAATAAAAGTAGTAAATAACACATCAGAAATATCCTGATCGGTATCCCCCGGGATCAGGGTAGGGGTAAGAGTTTGCTTGATATCTTTCATTAACTGCAACTTACCTTCATGCGTCTCGATATTTTTTGCTTTTTGCTCTGAAAGCAGCAGTAACATACGGCTACGTACTTCAGGGAGGTATTCATGAAGTTGTTTACGCGATTTTTCATTCGCCAGTCGCAAGGTCACATGGATATAAAGCACACGATCCGGCGCATCGGCAGCACCGGTTAAATTGACGGTAAATGGCTCTAATTCCATAAAAATAGGTTGTGGCATGTTCGGACGCTTTTCTTCCTCATTCGCCGTTTGTGTGCCTTGTTGTGTCGTCCACCAGGTATAACCCCCAAACCCTGCACCAGCAAGGGCGATAAGGGTAAGTAGAATAAGCAACCCTTTGTTGGAACTTTTTGATTTTTTGCTCGACGACATTTAGCTGAATTCCTGTTTCTTGGATGCTAAACCCAAATGGGTTTTTACGTTATGATCTCTAGCATTATGGCTTGGTTGCCAAGAGTTAAAGGAGTGAAAAACGAAACAAAAAGGCGGTAACTCGGCGCTTTAGCTAGGAAATTACCGCAATTTGTTTATTTATTATGCAAAAGTGTTAATTCCACCTTGTCGTGATGCCGTTGTTATTGGTGTAACAGTGGCATTCGCTTCGCTGATACCAACAGCCCCCATGGATGGATGTGTTGCTTGAATTTGTCCATCGTGTTGGTGGGTATTTTGCTGCGAGCTATCAGACTGGTGGTTCAAGTTATCTTGGCCAACAGAGCCCTGAGCGAGATGAATACCACTTTCTTGTAATGCACTGCGTAGCACTGGCATCATCGACTCCATGGCGGCACGTACATGGCTATGTGGTGACACAAAATGCATCACCGCTTGGTTATCTTCGATACGTAAATGCACATTTAGTGAACCTAACTCTTCAGGATGCAAACGAATTTGCGCTTGAGAAACCCCTTGGCGAGAGAAAAACAGCATATGTTGGCTTAATTGCTGCTGCCATGCTTCGCTGCCTAATTGGCTGGCTAAATGCAGGGTTGGTGTAGCCGTCGGCGCATTCATCGTTGCCGCTTGGGCTGTTGATGTGGTTGGCATCATGCTAATCGGCGCAGTTGTTGTATGTTGTGACGATGTGGTGGTAAAAGCACCAGTTTCAGTTTGTAAGGTAAACGCACCTTTTGTGGTTTGGTTTAGGGTATCGCTTGAAACATTTTGTAGGTTTAATGCGGGTTCTTTATCACTCACTTTTTTATTCAATGCCATAAAATCGGTAGTTAAATTTTTGCCACGTATATCTTTTGGGTTATCAAGGGGAAAAAGAGATTGGTCACGACGTTCTTCTTTTTCATTCTTAATAAATACCCCAAGCTCTGGACTGTCTTCTTCGCCTGCCAACTGTAACTGTGAACCCTCAAGATGCTTGCCATCATCTTGATTAATGATGCCATTCGCATTATCCGTTAGATGTTGCATTTTTTGACTAAATGCGCCTAATGCCGGATGAGCTTCAGTTCGGATTGTAGTATTCGCCGCTGTTTGTACTTGGCCTGCTAATGACTGTTTCAAGCTATTTAACCATGCTTGCTCGTTGGCGTCTTTACCAGTCAATAAGTCAGTATTAAGGGCAGTTTGTACACTATCTGCCCGTAGGTTACGGCTAAAATTGAGTTGTTCTATGGCACTTTCAGCCGTTTTTTGTCCAGCTTGGGTTTGCTCTATCGTTTCTTTACTCGCTATTGCCAATTTGTTGTCGACAATGTCTTTATTAAGAGCTTCTTCATTAACAGGTTGATTGGTAACGTTTTGTTTTTCAATCGGTTGCTGGCTATCAAGCATGGCTTGAAAGGGAAGAGCAGGGGCTTGATTTTCATCAGCGCGCGATTCATTTTGTGGTAGATTGCCATTTTTTGTCGATGACGAAGCTGGCATATTCAGGGCGTTGATGTCCATTTATTGAGGTCTCCGTAAAGTCGCTCGTTGAGCAAACTCATCCATTTGCTTTTGTTCTAAGCGGTTTTGACGTTGGTATTCAGTATGTTCAGCGCGTTGAATTAACGTATCGAAGGCATTGACACGTTGATGTTTTTCTTGCCAATGACGGTTAGCGTCGTTAACCCGTTGTTCCCATAAATTCAGTTGCTGTTGCTGTTGCTCGATGGTCAGTTCCAATGTGACCAAAAATTGTTGATAATTCTGCCACTTATCCGATTCCATACCTGTATGCAAGGTTTGGTTGAGTTTTTGGCGATATTCGGATTGATAGTTTTCCAACATACTCAGTTGCTGCGCCATTTGTGTATGGGTTTGGCGTACTTGAGCTAACACTTTCGCTGCTTCTTCCGAGGCTTCAACAGCTAAGGTGAGTAATGTTGTTAAGGCATTATTTTTGGCCATTTATCCCCTCGTTATTCGTTGGGAACCACTTGTGTCAACTGTTCGCATGCGGTTTGATAATCACATCGCTCATCAATATCTTGCTGCAAAAACTTCGACATACGTGGGTAATATTGAATTGCCGTATCCAACATGGGGTCACTGCCCATGGCGTACGCACCGACGTTAATTAAATCTCGGTTGCGTTGGTAACTAGACGTTAACTGCTTGAAACGTTGAATTTTTCGGTAATGTTCTTTAGGAATGAGCTCCGTCATTGCTCGGCTGATGGATGCCTCGACATCAATCGCAGGGTAATGCCCTGACTCTGCCAGTGAACGTGAAAGAACAATATGGCCATCCAAAATGGCGCGAGCCGAGTCAGCAATTGGGTCTTGTTGGTCATCCCCTTCCGTTAAAACAGTATAGAAAGCGGTAATTGACCCACCATTTTTACCATTCCCCGCACGCTCAACTAATGCCGGTAACTTGGCAAACACAGAAGGTGGATAGCCTTTGGTTGCTGGTGGTTCACCTACGGCTAAGGCAATTTCCCGTTGTGCCATGCTGTAGCGGGTGAGTGAATCCATAATCAACAGCACACTTAAACCTTTATCGCGAAAATATTCAGCGATACGTGTGGCATAAGATGCGCCTTGCATTCGCAGCAGTGGTGAAACATCAGCGGGAGCCGCCACGACAACGGCGCGTTTTAAGCCATCAGCCCCTAAAATATTTTCAATGAAATCTTTGACTTCGCGCCCACGTTCACCGATCAACCCGACTACGATAATATCGGCTTGCGTAAAGCGTGCCATCATGCCAAGTAACACGCTTTTACCCACACCAGAGCCTGCAAATAGCCCCATGCGCTGGCCTCGACCAACCGTTAATAACGCATTGATTGCACGAACGCCGACATCCAATACACTGCTAATGGGCGTTCGCTCCAATGGGTTAATTGGTGGAGTGATTAATGGAGCACGTGTTTTTACCTCCAATGGGCCTTTGCCGTCTAATGGGTTACCTTGCGCATCAAGTACTCTGCCTAATAACTCATTACCAATGGGTAATAGGCGGCTAGTTTGCCCGTCATCGCCAGTTGATTGCGCATAAACACGTGCACCAGGTGCAATTCCTTCAAGGTCAGCAAGGGGCATCAATAACATTCTTGGGCCGTTAAAACCGACAACTTCACATACCACTTCGTCTGAACCGCCATTAATAGAGCGCTCAATAAAGCAGGTTGCCCCTAAAGGCATTTTAATACCTTCGGCTTCCATCACTAAGCCAGTGATTTTTGTGAGGCGGCCATAACGACGCACCATCGGGATCCCTTTCATCCGCGATTCTAAATCGTCCAACGAGGCAATCCAGCGTCCCAATCGTGCCGTCATGAAAAGCTCTCCGGTGCATATAAACGACACAATTCTTGCCAACGTGTCGCCACAGTCATATCAATTTCACCGTCTTCTGCGACGACTCGGCAACCACCGATATGCAGTTTAGGGTCAGCCACTAAGCGCCAGCCATTCAAGTTGAGTAGGGAACCGAGATGCTGCTCGATTAATTCAAAATGATTTGGGTTGACGTGCAGCTCAGGTTGCCCAGCAAAAATTGGTTTTTGCTGGAGTAAATGACTGATCTCTTCCAGTAATGCCGTACCATCACAGACGGTAGATTGGCCTAAGACTTGCTTAGCAGCGGTCAACGCTATCTGCAACAGCTTAGTGGTCACCACCGTATCAAAGGTATCGAGTGAATAATTGAACTCAGACAGCAATTTTTGCCATGTTTCAATCACGGGTTGTTGCATAGCGAGCGCTTGCTCACGGCCTTGCTCTTCTCCAGCGCGCAAGCCTTGCTCAAAGCCAGCTTGATAACCTTCTTGCTGGCCTTTTTCATGCCCTTGTTGGTAGCCGGTGCGCTGCGCATCTTCTTTTATGTTATCGAGCAAGTTAATTTGCTCTAACACTTCTTTCGGCTCAAGGCATGGGACTTTGGGGGCGTCAGGTTCAGGAACATCGCTTAATGCAGGAATGCCTGAGTTGAGATCCCATTGATTAAGCTCACGAAGCTGCCAAGGTTGCCATTGGTCATTTGGAATTGTTGACTTAGACATACACGTCGTCTCCACCACCTATAGCGATTTCGCCTTTTTCGACTAAACGACGAACGATAAGCAAAATGGCTTTTTGTTCGTTTTCCACTTGAGACATACGTACAGGAGAGCGAGATTCCAAATCGTCGCGTACGATTTCCGCTGCACGAGCGGCCATATTGTTGAGGAAGTGGTCGCGTAGAGCTTGGTTGCTGCCTTTGAGGGCAATAACCAGCGAGTCGGTCGAAACATCCTGCAAAATACGTTGAATGCTGCGATTGTCCACCTCGATAAGGTTTTCGAATAGGAACATTTCGTCAATAATACGTTGAGCCAGTTCACCATCGTAATCACGCATTGCATCGATAACGCTTTCTTCTTGCTGGCTTTTCATCAAGTTGATGATTTCTGCCGCAGTTCTTACGCCACCCATTTTGCTGCGCTTGAGGTTTTGACCATCCAGTAAATTGTTCAATACCTCAGTCAATTCCGCTAATGCCGCAGGTTGTACACCACCAAAGGTGGCGATACGTAACATAATATCGTTGCGTTGACGCTCTTCGAATAATTCAAGTACATCTGCTGCAAGGTTGCGTTTTAAATGAACCAAAATGGTGGCGATAATTTGAGGATGTTCATCGCGAATAATATCGGCAACGGTTTGTGGTTCCATATAGTTGAGGCTTTCGATCCCTGAGGTGGTTTCTTGTTTTTCAAAGATATCTTCCAGCAGGCTCGCAGCACGTTCTTCGCCCAGAGCCTTTATCAATACAGAACGCAGGTAATCGTTGGTGTTAATATTAAGCGCCGCAAATTGAATTGCGGACTCTTCAAATTCCGTTAACACTTCCGCCAGTTCATTATTTGAGATTTGGCGCATGTTTGACACCGCCATACTCAATTGCTGAACTTCTTTAGGGTTCAGGTGCTTAAACACTTCAGCAGCCTGATCTTCACCGAGTGTCATTAACATGACGGCACTTTTTTCTGTTCCACTTAAACTCATTGGGATTTTCCTAACCACTGACGGATAACCATTGCCACGATTTGTGGGTCTTTTTCTGCCATTTCACGTATGCGTTGGCTTTGGATTTCTGCGCTAACACGTTGACGAGTTAGGCGACGACGCGTTTGCTCATCCATATCTTCATCAATCACTTCATCAACCACGAGCGGGGTTTTCATTTGTGTTGCAACGAAAACTTCCGCATCGGCTTGAGCTTGCTGTGTTTTACGGTATTTAACCCATTGTGGTTTGATACCAAAACGCCACATAAACCAAGCAATAATGGCGATAAGCAGTATTTTTCCGTAATCCAGAAGCTGAGCAATAAATTGCGGGCTTTCAAGCAATGATGGCACTTCTTCAACAGGCGTCTCATTGGTAAACAATGAATTAGTAATGTTGAGAGAATCACCACGAGCAGAGGAAAAGCCCATGGCTTCGCGTGTCAATGCTTCAATTTGTTGCAGCATTTCTGGCGGCAATGGCTTCATTTCTGGACCATTTTCGCTATCTTGTGAATGGTAATTGACAATAACTGCGACCGAGAGCCTGTCGATGACACCAATTTGCCGTTGGGTATGACTAATTTTGCGATCTACCTCGTAATTTGTGGTTTCATCGCTTTGTGAGTTTGAGACGTTATTACGGTTATTTGCTGTTTGAGTGCCGTCTTTATTGTCTTTATTGGTTTCAATTGGTGCATTTGGTGCACTAACGGGTTGATTTGAAAGCGCTCCTGGTACTCCACCTGTTCCACCATTGTTATTTTGCATACTTTGGCTATTTTGGCGGGAACGAATAGCAGCGCTATCTGGCATTTGGTTAGGCTTATATTCCTCTGAAGTTTGCTCCACTTTAGAGAAATCCATTTGTGCGGTAACCTGTGCATGGATATTGGCGCGTCCCACGAGTGGCGATAAAATATCTTCAATACGCTGTTTGAGGTGTGACTCCATCTCTTTGGTCATTTTTATTTGCGCACTATTAGCGGACTGCTGGCTATTATCATTATTGGTCAGTAAACGACCTGCTTGGTCAACAATAATGACATTGCTTGCAGTTAATCCTGTGACACTGCTGGATACCATATGCACAATGGCACTAATTTGCCCCTCATCGAGCATTCTTCCTGGTAATAAACCGACCGTCACCGAAGCTGTTGGCAGCTTTTGCTCACGCACAAATAAGGTCGGTTTAGGAATCGCTAAATGTACCCGAGCACTTTGTACTGGGCTTAATGATTCAATAGTTCGAGAGAGTTCACCCTCTAGCGCACGTTGGTAGTTGATTTGTTCACTAAATTGGCTAATACCAAATTGTTCTTTATCTAATAATTCAAAACCGGTATTGCCACCTTTAGGTAAACCTGATTGAGCGAGCTTTAAACGTAATTCATGCACTTTATCTGCAGGAACTAAAATAGCGCTACCATTATCAGCAATTTGATATGGCACATTCATCTGAGTTAGCTGGCCAACAATATCGCCACCATCTTTAGCACTTAAATTGCTAAGAAGTACACGGTAGTCAGGGCTGCGTAACCAGAGGAGAAGGGCGACAATAATTGAAACAGCCGCAGCCGCCGCAATCATTAACGGTATTTTAGGATCAGCTTTAATCCTTTCAACTATAGAGGCAAAACCCTTTTTGGCCTCCCCCGTGTCTTTAGATGCGGCACTCATAAATATTCCCTGCTTGGCAGACTACTAGACGGATGAAAATACTTTTGGTGAAACAATGTTATTTCCCTCTTCGTAACGTCACTTTTTCACTTTGCTATTATTTCTTGTCTTGCGGGAATCTAATGACGGAATCAGCCTATAAAATTGGTGTTATTTATCGGCTTCAAGTTAAAAAGGGTGTGATAGGGTAAGCTGGCCAATATAGGTTAGTGAAAAATTCACAGTAATGAATAAGAAGAGAATCGAATGACAGTTCAAGCCATTGAAGGGGTTATTTCACAATTAAATGTAGTGGCAACCCAAGCCACTAATCCAATAAAACCAGCAATAGAGCCAGTTGGATTTGCTGACCATCTGGTTGCTTCTGTAAATCAAATTAATAAAACACGTAATGATTCTGCCAAGCAAGTTGAAAATTTCACGTTAGGAAAGCAAGATATTTCCTTGAATGATGTAATGGTCGATATGCAAAAGGCCAGTTTAAGTTTACAAATGGGTATTCAAGTGCGTAATAAGCTGGTGGCAGCGTATCAAGAAATTATGTCAATGCCAGTGTGATTGGTTTATCTATTTGAATAAGGTCAAGTCGTTGATAGTGATGACCGTATATTAACGTGTGTTAGAAAACATGGGCGTGGGAAACTGCGCTTGAGCAAATTCGGCAGGAGTGTGAGAAAAACATGGTTATATTTTAAAAGTGGCATTATTAGAATCTGATTTTTTTGTAGTTTCTTAGGCCTTCAGTTAATAGCTGATGGCTTTTATTTATAGAAAAACTGAAAAGCAAAGAAAAGCCCCAAATATCAAGGAAAAATAAACTGATACAATAGTTTAGAATACACTATCAGCATAGACTCTTTATAAAGGATTTACATGAATAAAGTGTAAGCAATACAGAAAAGAAAATACAAATTGGAGTCTCGTTAAATGAATAAGGAATACTAGAGGATTCAAAATAAATATACCCTCTAGCATTTGAAATAAGAGCATTAATTTTTATTGGGCCGCTCTTTGTATTGCTTTTCCTCCTGCTTCTATATCTTCACCAACACCTTTAGTGGTATTACAGGCAGTTAATGTGAAAGCAACAACTAATGAGCAAATGAGGAAATTTATTTTTTTTAACATATTATCTTCCTTTCAAGTTTAAAGTTATAAATTACAAAAGGTCATCTTTAATTATAGCAGAACAATTCGATGACTATTTTTAGCTGTATACAGCAGTAAGGTTAGGATTAAACCCTCATATTTTTGTGGAATTAGTATTGTTAGTGATACCTGACAAATGAAAATGAGCTGCTATATTTTAAGTGTTAGTACTTATTTTGGGTGATCAATCTACATTAGCAATAAAGGGTATACTCTATGATATTAAAAGAGCTATTTATCCGTATGCTTTATGTTTTTCAATACTTATTATTTGGTTTTCTTTTGTTATTATCATCAATAGCCTTACCTAATTGGTTAGGTAACGCCACAAGTTTTTTGTAGGATT
>NZ_JAMPQO010000008.1:0-117452 GCF_028482485.1 Providencia sp. PROV116
AAAGTAGTGAGTAACAACTCACGTATTATTTAGAGGGTGAGGATAAAAGAAGGTAAGTGTTATGAATAGCCACCTAATTCAATATTATCCATTTTATAGTTTTAGTGTAAAACTTAGATACCTTATGGTTAAGTTGGTGGGTGTGTTAAATTTGATAAGCTATAACACCTCAAATTTGATATACTACCTGTAGTAACTAATCAAAAAGTGTAAGATTTTCATTATTTTTCTGTGATATAGGGACTTCAAATTTGGCGAAAAGAACCTATTCTGTTCGGTATATTGCAGGTGAGCCCGCTAAACGTATTCAGCCGATGCCTGTTCATATGTTAGGTGAATCACTTCCAATCGGTTTACCACTATTTGCAGCGGGCGAAACTCTAGATGTGGTTACATGGAATATTTACAAACAGCAACGTCCAAATTGGAAACACACCCTTAACGAATTAGTGAAAGATAGAAAACTAATCTTGCTGCAAGAGGCTCAAATGTCACCTGAGCTAATATCTTTTGCGGCATCACATAAATTAATCGCTGATCAAGTACCTGCATTACCTTTCTCGCCTCACCCTGCTGGAGTGATGACTCTTGCAGCTTCACATCCGATATACTGCTGTCCTTTACGAGAAAAAGAGCCACTTTTACGGCTAGCTAAATCTGCACTGATTACGGTTTATCCGTTACCAAATGGAAAACACTTGATGGTAGCAAATGTGCATGCAATTAACTTCAGCTTTGGTGTGGATGTTTATACTCGGCAATTAAGTAAGCTGGGAATTCATATTGCTAAACATGTTGGCCCAGTGATCCTTGCGGGTGATTTTAATGCATGGAGCAGGCAACGAGTAAATGCATTAAAACGGTTTATTCGTAGTGTTGGTTTAAAAGAAATTGCATTTAATGATGATTACCGTACTAAGGCCTTTGGGCGCCCTTTAGATTACGTATTTTATCGTGGATTGAAGGTTAAAAACAGCATTGTACTACCAACAGATGCTTCTGATCATAACCCTATTATGACCAAATTTACGCTTTCTAAGTAATTAAGATTATCTCCCTTATTTTCCCTCGTATTTAATTGTAGATTCGATGAACTACTTTTATAGGGAATATCAGATTGAAATCATCGTTTTTATACATTCTTTTCTTTTTTGCACAAATAGCTAATGGGTCTAGCTTATTGTTGGCAAAACATGCTGAACAGTTGCCTCGTTTAGTTATTTATGACTCATCTTATCGACAAATTTCTTATCCAAATGGTGATGTGCCCGAACAATATGGTGTTTGTTCTGATGTAGTTATACGAAGCTACCGAAAAATTGGTATTGATTTACAAAAATTAGTACATGAAGACATGAAAGCAAACTTTAGCCAATATCCCAGCCAACGTATATGGGGATTACGTAAGCCAGATACAAATATTGATCATCGTCGCGTGCCTAATTTAGAGGCTTTTTTTTCACGTAAAGGGAAAAATAAGCCTATTTCAAAGAGTGCCAGTGATTATGTACCTGGCGATATTGTCTCATGGCGTTTAGATAATGGTCGGCCACATATCGGTGTTGTAACTTCGATAAAGTCACCAAGTACACAAAGTTATTTAGTTATGCACAATATAGGATATGGCCAAGTTGCTGAAGATGTTTTATTTCGTTGGGATATTGTTGGACATTATTCTTATTAAATGAAATTGTTTTTATGTAATATAATTCTCATAATTATAATTTCCATAATTAACTTATTCGTCAGGTTATATATATATAAGTGATTAGTTTTATTTGTTGTTTTTTAAACTATACCCTAATTATTGTATTGGAATTAATTTTCCATGGGCTATATTTATAACTGGTAGGCATAGCGTATAAAACTTAATTAATTATATATACGGTGGTTAATGTAATGAAAAATATAATTATTGTAGGCGGTGGGACTGGTGGAACGATGCTAGCGAATACACTTGCCAGAAAATTGAGTAAAGAAATTTTTTCGAAGAAAATAAAAATAACATTAATTACTGATAATCCAATCCATTATTATAAACCTGCATTTATGTATGTTGCTTTTAATTTATTTTTTAAGGATGAACTGAGTCGCCCTGAAAGAGAATTGCTAAGACCTGAAATAGAGTTAGCCATTGATAAAATTGAGTCCTTTGATTTTAAAAATAAAGCGCTAAACTCAAAGGATGGAAAAAAATATAATTATGATTTTCTTGTTATTGCGACAGGTTGCGTGCCGAAACCTGAGCGCATTGAAGGTTTAAAGGATATTGGTAACCATTTTTATGCTTATGAAGCATCAAGAAAGTTAGCTGACCAACTGGCTAAGATTGAAAAAGGTAGAGTTTTTATTACCGTATCATTCCCTGAAACGCCTAATGTACCTCATCAGTGTGGTATCGCACCGATGGAAACAACATTAATGATTGATGAGTTTTTACGTAAACGCCGAGTTAGGGATAATATTGAAATTGTTTATACCTATCCAACAGTTTCACAATTATTACGTAATTGTTTATTTATGCAACAACCTGTTTGTGAAGTTATTCCCGAAGTATTTACTGCTAAAAATATTAAAGCACAAAGAGGGTTTACTTTAGATAAAGTTGATCCAGATAAGAAGGTAGCTTATTCGAAAGAAGGGGATGAGCAAAATTTCGACTTATTGATCAGTACTCCGCCAATTACCGCGGTTGAGGCAGTTATTAATACCGGATTAAGTGAGCATAATAATGGTGAAGGTTGGTTACCTACCGACCATGAAACTATGCAAGTTTATGGTGTTGATAGCGTTTATGTTATAGGTGATACCGTTGATTTACCGATCAGTAAAGCAGGTGGAAGTTGCCATAATCAAGCTGCAATTATAGCTGATAATATTTGCGGAGAATTAATTTATGGTTATCCTGCCGCTATTTATGATGGCCGAGTTCAAGCTGTTGCCCAAATGGGATTAACGGCAGGGATGCCTTTGCAATACGATTATAAACACGACGTTATTCCTACGCCTCCAACTAAATTAGGAGGATTACTAAGAAATGGCTTTAATAGAGGTATTTATTGGGCTGCTATTCGTGGTTTAGTTTAAGGAGGAAATCAAAATGTCGAATAATGAGAATCAAAGTAAACTAATTGAACTTCTTAATTCTGAATCAGGTGATCATTTCGCCGAAAAATTAGCCCCTTTATTACAGTTGAATCGTTTAGATAATATTGTTGATTTACTTTCTTTAATTTCTGACCTTATTGATATTACCGATAATAACACTGTAGAGAAACTGGCAAACTCATTTGAGGATACTTTAGCGCCAGTCTGGGAGCTAGGTACTGCTTATAATATGGCCAAAATGGAAGAGAGATATAATAGTAAAAGTCCAAATTTTCGTTCGGTGTATGTTTTATTAAAAGATCCAAATACATTACGTGGAATTAGTACCGTTTTACGAACCTTGCAAATAATGGGTTCTCGATTGTCTTCCCCCCAAGAGGGATAATATTTCGGAGGTGGTATGATATTAGATAAATTGTATTCTTTTGATACGCGTGTGATACATAATTACTATGATGCAGCCGAAAATTTAGGATCACTCGCTTCTCCTATTTATCAAACGTCAACTTACGTATTTAACAATGTCGAAGAAGGAGCTGCCTGTTTTAGCGGTGAATTGAATGGTTATATTTATACTCGAATAAATAATCCAACATTGAGTTTGCTAGAAAAGCGATTGGCTGATTTAGAAGAGGGAGATGCAGCAATTGTATTTTCTTCAGGGATGGGGGCAATAACATCGACTCTTTGGACCTTACTGAGCCCAGGAGATGAGCTGTTAGTTGATATGACGGTTTATGGCTGTACATATGCATTCTTTCATCATGGGTTAGCTAAATTTGGTGTCAAAGTTCGTCACATTGATATGAGTGACCCAAATAATGTGGCACAGGAACTCACTGAAAAAACAAAGATGATATTTTACGAGTCACCTGCAAACCCAAATATGCGCTTAGTTGATATTAATGCTGTGAGTAATATCGTTCATCAATATAACCTTGCAAATAACCAAGAAATATTGGTGACAGTAGATAATACCTATTGTACTCCTTACATTCAAAAACCACTTGAGCTTGGGGCGGATATCGTTGTTCATTCATTAACGAAATATATGAATGGGCATGGTGATGTGATGGCTGGCGCTGTTATAACAACTGAGGAATTAGCGAAGCAAATCAGATTGGTTGGCCTGAAAGATATGACTGGAGCATGTTTATCCCCTCATGATGCAAACCTGATATTGCGAGGAATGAAAACACTGCCAATCAGAATGGAAAGGGTGGTTAAAAATGCACAGAAAGTTGCAGAATATTTGGCTTCGTTATCTGAAGTTTCTCAGGTTATGTATCCAGGTTTACCGAGTTTTCCGCAATACTCATTAGCTCAAAAGCAGATGAAGCTACCCGGGGGAATGATTGCTTTTGAACTTAAAGGGGGACTTGAGGCGGGTAAGCAGTTTCTGAACCGTCTACAGCTATTTTCTTGTGCGGTTAGCCTCGGTGATTGTGAGTCATTGGCTCAGCACCCTGCAAGTATGACCCATTCTACTTACACTGCTGAGGAACGAAAACAGTATGGGATTAGTGATGGGCTTATTCGTTTATCAGTTGGGTTAGAAAGCGCTAATGATTTGATTGCCGATATTAAGCAAGCGCTCTTTTGATACCACAATAGGTAACAAAAGGCCCTATATCATATAAATATAGGGCCTAAATTCACTTTACGAATACTTTAGTCGATTAAGATTTTTGAAATTTACGCATTACAAAGAAGGTGACGCTCAATATAGCGACCCATGCAAACCCGACGAGAAGGGCAACTTGTGTATCTTTAAAGAAGCCAAGTAGCGCGATAACAAAGACCATAAATGCAATAGTAATTGCAGGGCCAATCGGCCAAAATGGAACTGGGAATTTGAGTTTTTTAACTTCTTCAGCGCTCATTTGGCGACGCATTGCGACATGAGAAAGTAGGATCATTAACCAGACCCAAACAGTTGCAAAGGTTGCGATTGATGCAATAATCACAAAGATTTTTTCTGGAAGTAGGTAGTTCAAATACACTCCGAGTAACATTACCACGGACATCACCATCACAGTGACCCAAGGCACCCCACTTTTCGTTAACTTGGTAAAGACTTTAGGTGCCTGCTTGTCTTGTGCCATACCATACATCATACGACCAGCACCAAAAATATCACTATTGATAGCTGAGACAGCTGCTGTGATCACCACGATATTTAAGATATTTGCCGCTGATTGAATACCTAAGCTATCAAAAATTTGGACGAATGGGCTGCCATTCTGACCAATTTGATTCCACGGATAGATGCACATCAGAATAAAAAGTGTTAACCCATAGAATAATAAAATACGAATGGGTACTGCATTGATTGCTTTAGGAATAGTTTTTTCTGGATTTTGTGCTTCACTGGCGGTAATACCGATCACTTCGATACCCCCAAAGGCGAACATTACGATAGCTAAGGATGCAATAACACCTTCAATACCGTTAGGCATAAAGCCACCGTGTTCCCAGAGATTTTGGATACCTACCGCATGGTCAGTTTCTTGGCCGAAACCGTAGAACATTAAGAAGGTACCACCAACAATCATTGCGATGATTGCGGAGACTTTCACGATAGACAGCCAAAATTCCATTTCACCGAAAATTTTAACATGGCATAAATTGAGCGCACCAATAAATAGCACGATACTTAATACCCATACCCATTGGTCAACATGTGGAAACCAGAACCCCATGTACATCCCGAAAGCGGTAATATCAGCCAAGCACACGACTAACATTTCAAATACGTAGTTCCAGCCAGTCAAAAAACCAGCGAGGGGGCCCATGTAATGGCTAGCGTAGTGAGAGAATGAACCGGGTACTGGGTGATGTACTGCCATCTCGCCTAAGGCTCGCATGACCATAAATACAGCGGCACCACCGACCATATAAGCGAGTAAAACTGCTGGACCTGCCGCTTGAATGGCAGAAGCAGAACCATAAAATAAGCCGGTACCAATCGCTGACCCTAGAGCCATAAAGCGAATGTGCCGAACACTCAGCCCCTTTCTGAGTTGATTTTGTTCACTACTTTGCATGTCTTTTCCTGTCTTTTTCTTCGTTCGATATGTTGTTCCGAATATGCTTTCGGTATTGTTTATTCAGTCGGACGTACTTTATTGAACCCTAAGGTGGCTACATTATCACAAACTTCCTTGTTCGTGAGATAGATATCTGCAATATAATGCGTGCTTAGCTAACTATTTTAGGAGTGATATGAAATACCCAATTAATGAAATTTTCCAAACCATTCAGGGAGAGGGGGTTTTTACTGGTGTTCCAGCTGTGTTTATTCGTTTACAGGGCTGCCCAGTTGGATGTAGCTGGTGTGATACCAAACAAACATGGGAAAAAGAACAAGATAAAGAATCGACCCTAGGGGATATCGCACTTAAAACGATTGATTCAGATGTATGGGCTATGGCGAGCGGTGAGGAATTGATTCAATTAATGAAAGAAAAACACTTTAGCGCACAGCATATTGTTATTACCGGCGGTGAGCCTTGTATTTATGATTTACAGCCACTGACTGGGATATTAGAACAACACGGATATCAATGCCAAATTGAAACTAGCGGCACATACCCTATTCAATGCACAGATAACACATGGGTTACCGTATCACCAAAAGTCGGTATGAAAGGAGGGTTACAGGTGATCAGCCAAGCAGTAAATCGTGCTAATGAAATTAAGCATCCTGTTGCTCGCGAAAAAGATATTGAGGCTCTTGAGAAAATTTTAGCATTACGTACTGTCGAGCCCTCTCCATCAGTGGCATTGCAGCCAATTAGCCAAAAGGCGGCAGCAACAAAATTGTGTATTGCAACCTGCATTCAACGTAACTGGCGGTTATCGATTCAGACACATAAGTATTTGGATATTCAATAATAAAAATAGCGATAACCTAGCAGTAACCCCCAATAACTGGAAAACGCTTATTGGGGGGCTTTAAATTATCTAAATGGTTGGGTTAATGGTACTTCAGGATCTGGCTCGTGAGTAATACGGTTACGTAAGTCACGGCGAATAATTTCAATAGACCAAAACCAAATTAAATGGCCAAATATTTCTGACACATTCTCATACCATGGCAGGTCGAAAAGTGGAGGGGTGAGCCCCATTAGAGGGAATGAAATCATGTGGACAAATAATTGCGCCAGTGCACCTGCTAACAACCCTTGCCATAGCTTAATTTTAGGGAATATTTCAGCAACAATGCAATATCCGACCGCAAACACGATAGAAAATATGATGTGAGTAACACCCACAGAGTTAAAAACGTGCCCAGCAAAGGTATAAACTGCAGAGTTAGGATCTGCAATTCCTAACCAATCTCTTAAGAAAATATAAGGTGGATTGAGGAAATTGCGTGAGCAGTCAATTTGTTCTGCTGCACGAATCAGTGTTTCAGGTGAACAAGCGGTACTAAACATATCCGTTGGACTTCTTGGGGGTAATGGAACTTCAGCGCCCCACTTGACAAACGAAGAGACAATACCTGCAATTAAACCGATAAATGCTGCCAGCCCATAGCGCCTTCTGGACTTAGGTGTTTGTTGAAATAGATTCATTTTCCCTGCCTTATTAAAAGTAAATAATGATAAATAATAGATCAGGTTATAATTTGATGCACTATGTCAAATAAATGTTTTTATATCCTTAATGTTAAGGGGGGAATATCAGCCACTGATTTATTGCCTTAATCTCGACTTAATAACGTATGGATCTTTAGGATTTAGCCTGTAAAAGGCAGTCAGGAAGCTTTCTATACAGCGTTGGGCATTGATATTGGTGATGAGTGATAAGTCGAAAGTAAGGATATAGGGATTTAGCTCCTCATTTATGTTTAAAACCTATTAGGCTTGCCGCTAAGTCAGCAGTCTGAGGAGCGTGTATCCCTATGATAAATGGCTTTTTTAGTGCATTAGCTTTTAAGCTTCTCCGCGATAGACGCAGCCTGCATTGCAGGTTTCTTTTACAGTAACCGCACTTAATAATGGTAGTAAAGGCTTAGTTTGTTGCCAAATCCACTGGGCTAACACCTCACTAGTTGGGTTTTCTAACCCTTCTATATCATTTAAATAGTGATGGTCTAAGCGTTCCCAAATAGGCTTAAAAGCGGCTTTTACATCGGAGAAATCAATAATCCAACCACTATGTGAGTCGACTTCACCGGTGATTTCTAAACGCACCATGAAAGAATGGCCATGGAGTCGGCCACACTTATGACCCTCTGGTACAT
The DNA here is from genome assembly GCF_028482485.1 of Providencia sp. PROV116. Taxonomy (NCBI): domain Bacteria; kingdom Pseudomonadati; phylum Pseudomonadota; class Gammaproteobacteria; order Enterobacterales; family Morganellaceae; genus Providencia; species Providencia sp. PROV116. The sequence continues at coordinate 8,360 of NZ_JAMPQO010000008.1, forward strand.
GAGGAAGTTTGTGGGCGGCTTCGAAAGTGAAATCTTTATAGATTGTTGTGCTCATATGTGGCTCCTTGTTGTGAATAAACAGCGTATTGTACTGCATTTTTAGGTGAAAATATCTTTAATTACTAAAATAGCGTTAACCGCTTTTATCAATATGATCCATCAGTTAATTGCTTTAGGCTTTTTAGTTATTAATTATGGCTATCGTTTCTTATCCCATTATCTAGGGTTGTTATAACCTAACGGCATACCCTATATGTTTCAGGTACTGCGGTATTTTTTGCTTTATTACCCTAATTATTTGGGGGAATGGGCAGGTATTAGGTTGTCGGTCTTTTCTGGGGTAATGACATGGCATCGTTTTTTTAAATCAAAGATGAATAACGCTGGGGTTACAAGATAATGACAAAAAAACAGCCGCCATTAGCGGCGCTGCCAATATCTGTTGAGCAATTAACACGTTTACAGACGGCCGTTGATGATTTTTCATCTCATCAACTCGCATGGCTTTCTGGGTATTTGTGGGGAGTGGTAAATCAAAATACGCAAGTTGATGCATCGGTCAGTACGCCTGCAGTTACGCAAGACACTATCACAATTATCTCAGCTTCACAGACAGGAAATGCACGTCGCCTATCAGAGCAGCTCAGAGAGCGCTTGGTTGCTGAAAAAATTAGTGTGAACTTAGTGAATGCAGGGGATTATAAATTCAAGCAAATCAACCAAGAGAAAGTGTTGGTTATTGTAGCGTCAACACAAGGTGAAGGGGAGCCCGCCGAAGAAGCGGTTGCACTGTATAAATACCTTCATTCTAAAAAAGCCCCTAATTTATCACAAACCAGCTATGCGGTTTTCGCGCTGGGAGATTCTTCTTACGAAAAATTTTGCCAAGCGGGTAAAGATTTCGATTCGCAACTTGCATCATTAGGGGCCGTATCGTTAACCGAGCGAATTGATGCCGATGTTGAGTATCAAGCGATTGCGAGTGAGTGGGTTGAAAACCTGACACAAATTTTAAAAGCTCGCCTTCCTGCTCAAAGTGATAGCCAATTATTGGCGACTCAAACAGGAAGTGTGAATGAAATTCATTCATCACCTTATAGTAAAACTGCGCCATTAACTGCGTCACTTCTGAGCAATCAAAAGATCACCAGTCGAGACTCGCAAAAAGATGTTCGCCATATTGAAATTGATCTCGGTGACTCTGGTTTACGTTATCAACCTGGTGACGCGCTAGGTATTTGGTTCGATAATGACCCTGCTTTAGTTGATGAGCTGGTGGCTTTGTTGTGGTTGCAAGGTGACGAAGAAGTCTTTATTGGTTCACAGCGCCATTCATTACGCGATGCGCTAATTTATCAATTAGAACTGACACAAAATACCCCAGTAATTGTTGAAAAATACGCTCAGTTGTCAAAAGATGATGCGTTGTTGTCATTGATTAGCGATAAAGCCGCTATTTTGCACTACGCACAAAATACGCCAATCGTCGATATGGTACGCCAAGCGGCATCTCAGCCTACTGCCCAAGAATTTGTTGACCTACTGCGTCCGCTAACCCCTCGTTTGTACTCGATTTCTTCTTCCCAATCTGAGGTAGAAAATGAAGTTCATGCAACGGTTGGGGTTGTCCGCTATGAGATTGATGGTAAGGCACGTACTGGTGGTGCATCAGGTTTCTTAGCTGACCGCTTAAATGAGGATGATGAACTTCGCATATTCATTGAACACAATGATAACTTCCGTCTACCACAAGATCCAAATACGCCGGTGATCATGATTGGTCCAGGAACGGGAATAGCGCCATTTCGCGCTTTCTTACAGCAGCGTGACAATGACGGTGCGACAGGGAAAAACTGGTTATTTTTTGGTAACCCACATTTTGTTGATGACTTTCTCTACCAAGTGGAATGGCAGCGCTATGTCAAAGACGGTTTATTAACCCATATTTCATTAGCATGGTCCCGCGACCAGCAAGAAAAAATCTATGTACAAGATAAACTTCGCGAACAAGGTGAAGAAGTATGGCAATGGTTACAAGAAGGTGCGCACATCTATGTATGTGGTGATGCAAACCGGATGGCCAAAGATGTCGAACAGGCATTATTAGATATCGCCAGCCAATACGGGAACATGGATAGTGAAGAAGCTGATGAATTTTTAAGTGAGCTGCGCGTAATGCGCCGTTATCAGAGGGATGTTTATTAATGAGCAATGAACAACAACAAAAGCCCTTAATTGTCGAAGGTAAACTTGCTGACAGTGAACGCATGAAGCAAAACAGTAATTACTTGCGTGGAACCATTAAGGATGACTTAAAAAATGGGTTAACGGGAGGTTTTGAGGGTGATAATTTCCTGTTGATTCGTTTTCACGGTATGTATCAACAAGATGACCGTGATATTCGTGCCGAGCGGGCAGAACAAAAACTCGAGCCTCGCCATGCAATGATGCTGCGTTGTCGTTTGCCGGGCGGCATAATTACGCCCAAGCAATGGCTTGATATTGATAAGTTTGCCACGGAGCATACGCTGTATGGCAGTGTGCGTATTACGAATCGGCAAACATTTCAGTTTCATGGCATCCTCAAAGGGGATGTAAAGCCTGCCCATCAAATGCTAAGTCATGTTGGTTTAGATGCCCTTGCAACGGCGAATGATGTTAACCGTAACGTGTTATGCACTTCTAACCCTGTGCAATCCGAATTGCACCAACAAGCCTATGAATGGGCAAAGAAAATATCTGAACATTTATTACCGCGCACTAGTGCTTACGCGGAAATTTGGTTAGATAAAGAAAAGATAGTGACAACGGATGAAGAGCCAATTTTAGGGCAAACTTATTTGCCACGAAAATTTAAAACCTCAGTCGTGATCCCACCACTAAATGATGTGGACTTGCATGCAAATGATATGAACTTTGTCGCAATTGCCCAAAACGGTGAGTTGATTGGTTTTAACGTGCTGGTGGGTGGGGGCCTTGCTATGACTCATGGGGATACCGCAACATTTCCTCGCTTAGCCAGTGAGTTTGGGTTTATTCCATTAGACAAAACATTAGCCATTGCAGAAGCGATAGTCACCACTCAACGGGATTGGGGCAATCGAACTGAACGTAAAAATGCAAAAACCAAATATACCCTTGAACGTGTAGGAGTCGATACTTTCAAAGCAGAGGTCGAAAGGCGCTCTGGTGTAACTTTTGAGCCCATTCGGCCTTATCAATTCACTGAACGTGGTGACAAAATTGGCTGGCTCAAAGGGATTGATAATCGCTGGCACTTAACATTGTTTATTGAAAATGGTCGATTAATTGATTTAGAAAATAAGCCATTAAAAACCGGTGTGGCCGAAATTGCGCGTATTCATCAAGGTGATTTTCGTTTAACGGCAAACCAAAACTTAATTGTCGCGGGGGTGCCTGAAAGTGAAAAAGCGGCAATTGAAGCGATTGCCAGATCTCATGGGTTAATGAGTGATGACATAACGGCGCAACGTGAAAATTCCATGGCTTGTGTATCATTTCCAACTTGCCCGCTCGCGATGGCGGAAGCCGAACGCTTTTTACCTGAATTTATTAGTCAGGTGGAAAGTATTATGGCCTCTCATCAAGTGGCCAATGAACATATCGTTTTGCGGATAACGGGTTGCCCTAATGGCTGTGGGCGAGCGATGTTGGCAGAGGTTGGGCTGGTCGGTAAAGCTATTGATAGATATAACTTACATTTAGGTGGAAATCGCATTGGTACTCGTATTCCACGCATGTATCGTGAAAACATTAGCAGTGCGGAAATTCTAACCATTTTAGATGAATTAATTGGCGACTGGGCAAAGGCACGCTTGCCTGACGAAGGGTTTGGCGATTTTCTTATTCGCACCAATGTCGTAAAACCGGTATTGAATTCAGCCATCGATTTTTATGAGGTAAAGGAGGCGGTATGAGTCGACTTGAGCTAGCAACACTCACCGCACTCGATAAGCCCCAACAAGTCGCTTATCTCGCGGAGTTTAATTCCCAGTTAGAAGCTATGAATGCATTGCAACGGGTTGAGTGGGCGGTTGAATATTTACCCGCAGAGTTTGTGTTGTCTTCCAGCTTTGGTATCCAAGCGGCACTAACATTGCATATGGTGACGCAAATTGTGCCAAATATCCCAGTTATTTTAACGGATACCGGTTATTTGTTCCCAGAGACCTATCAATTTATTGAGGCGTTAACAGATAAGTTGAATTTAAATTTACAGGTGTATCGAGCAAAGCAGTCACCTGCTTGGCAAGAGGCGCTATATGGTCAACTTTGGACGCAAGGGCTTGATGGTATTGAGCGTTATAACCAATTGAATAAAGTTGAGCCAATGGAGCGCGCGTTACATGAATTACAGGCACAAACTTGGTTTTCAGGTTTACGGCGAGAGCAATCAGTAAGCCGCGCAAATTTGTCTGTGCTAGGTATCGGAAAAGGCATTTTTAAAGTTTTACCAGTGATTGATTGGAATAATAAGCAAGTTTATGAATATCTAACAAAATATGATTTACCCTATCATCCTCTGTGGGAGCAAGGGTATTTATCGGTTGGTGATACCCATACAACTCGCAAATGGGAAGAGGGAATGAATGAAGAAGATACTCGTTTTTTTGGATTAAAGCGTGAATGCGGGCTGCATGAAAACTAAATACTCGTCATAATTCAAGCCGCAGCGTTGTTGGCTACGTGCATTCGCACTAGTCACATACTGGTGTATGCTCCTAGTGACTCATTTACTTGCCGCCTAGCTGCAACGTGAATTATTTAGAGTATTAATTTAGTCATAATTCAAGCCGCAGCGTTGTTGGCTACGTGCAACTCGAATTATTTAGGGTATTGAATAGTTAAGCAAATAATAACTAAATAAACAAAATATTTGTTTAATTACAAAGGAATGCTTTTGTATTTAAAAAAGTATTTCAAGCTAATCATTAAATTAAATCAGTAATTAGTTAACTTGTTAAATTTAATCTAAGTTTTGTTTTTTATTTGTATTTATCGATTTTCTATCAGGATTGTGATGATTATTTGGCTTATTCCTTTCAGTTACAAGAAAGAGCTTTTTGTCATTTCAAACCTATTGTTTGAAGCCATATAGTCAATTTTATATTTCTTATAATCAGTTTATATAACGATGGGTGAGCAAGATGGATTATTTACCATTATTTGTCGATGTCCGCACGCGAAAGGTCGTATTAATTGGCGGCGGTGTTGTCGCAGCACGAAAAGCAGAATTGCTAATAAAAGCACAAGCTGACTTAGTGGTCATCTCACCGACGTTATGTATGCAATTACAAGCTGAACACCAACAAAATAAATTTGTTTGGTTAGCTGAGGATTACCAATCCATTCATTTAGATGATGCTTTTTTAGTTATCGCTGCAACAGATGATGCGTTACTCAATGAAACCGTTTTCTATGACGCTAATGAACGGAAAATATTCGTTAACGTGGTTGATGACCAGCCGTTATGTTCATTTATTGTACCTTCTATTATTGATCGTTCCCCGGTGATTGTGGCGATCTCTTCAGGAGGGACGGCACCTGTTTTGGCTCGTTTACTTAGAGAAAAACTGGAAACGATGCTACCAACTTCCTTGGGAAAAATGGCAAAAATAGCCAGCCGCTGGCGTCATAAAGTCAAAGAAACACTAACGAGTATGCGTGAAAGAAAGCGCTTCTGGGAAAAAAGCTTCAGTGGGCGTTTTGCTTCGCTAGTTGAAAAAGGGCAATTCAGTGAAGCGGAACAACAATTGGAACGTCAATTGTATGAGCCGGATAACCATGGCGAATTAACCTTAGTCGGTGCTGGGCCGGGTGATGCAGGGCTACTCACATTAAAAGGGTTACGAGTTTTACAAAGTGCAGAGGTGGTTTTGTATGACCATCTGGTAAGTGAAGAAATACTCGAATTGGTTCGTCGCGATGCTGACAAAATTTGTGTTGGGAAACGCGCAGGAAATCACAGTGTTTCCCAAGAAGAAACCAATGCTTTGATCGTGAAATTTGCTCAACAAGGTAAAAAAGTGGTGCGCCTGAAAGGTGGCGATCCTTTTGTGTTTGGGCGAGGGGGAGAAGAGCTACAAGTTGCGGCACAAGCGGGGATCCCATTTCAAGTGGTTCCTGGTGTAACAGCGGCGATTGGTGCAGCCGCTTACGCGGGGGTTCCGCTGACTCACCGCGAGCACTCACAGAGTATTACGTTTATTACAGGTCATTGTCGTGAAAATGGAATGGAACTTGATTGGCAGGCGCTTGCTCGAGGGAACCAAACGCTAGCTATCTATATGGGCACCGTAAAGGCCGCAAAAATCAGCGAACAGTTGATTCAATTCGGCCGTGCTGAAAATACCCCTGTTGCTGTTATCGGCTGTGGTACAAGGCGTGAACAAAAAGTAGTGACTGGCAAATTAAACGAGCTTGAAGTATTAGCACAGCAGGCACCCGCTCCTGCTTTGATAGTGGTTGGTGAAGTAGCTGCATTGCACCAACAACTCGCGTGGTTTGGTTCTCAAACCGAAGACATCAGATGGCGCAGTGCCGTATTGGAACTGGCTTAAGTAAGGGGCTATCGTGAACGACAAAAAATTGACTCATTTACAGCAGTTAGAGGCAGAAAGTATTCATATTATTCGTGAAGTTGCCGCCGAATTTGCTAACCCAGTCATGCTGTACTCTATTGGTAAAGATTCCTCTGTGATGCTCCATTTAGCACGCAAGGCATTTTATCCGGGAAAACTGCCATTTCCTCTCTTACATGTTGATACGGGGTGGAAATTTCGTGAAATGTACGAGTTTCGTGATGCAACAGCAGAAAAATACGGTTTTGAGCTACTTGTTCATCGTAATCCTGAAGGAGAAAAGCTGGGGATCAATCCGTTTGTACATGGCAGTGCTAAGCACACCGATATTATGAAAACCGAAGGCTTAAAGCAGGCTTTGGATAAATATGGTTTTGATGCTGCATTTGGCGGTGCTCGTCGTGATGAAGAGAAATCACGCGCAAAAGAGCGGATCTACTCTTTTCGTGACCGATCTCATCGTTGGGACCCTAAAAACCAGCGGCCTGAGCTGTGGCATAACTATAATGGGCAGGTCAATAAAGGGGAAAGTATTCGTGTTTTCCCACTATCAAATTGGACAGAACTCGATATTTGGCAATATATCTATTTGGAAAACATCGATATTGTTCCCCTGTATTTTGCAAAAGAACGGCCAGTTATTCAGCGGGACGGTACTTTGTTAATGGTGGATGATAACCGTATTGATCTACAAGCGGGTGAAGTCATTAGTCAGCAAAAAGTGCGTTTTAGAACATTAGGTTGTTGGCCACTGACGGGAGCTGTGCCATCAGAAGCACAAACGCTGCCTGAGATTATAGAAGAAATGTTGATTTCTACGACGAGTGAGCGACAGGGCCGGCTGATTGATAGCGACCAATCCGCTTCGATGGAGTTGAAAAAGCGCCAAGGTTATTTTTAGTGGGCAAGGTTAATACGCAAAGTCAGGAGAAAAATCATGGCACAAGCCGTTTATAATGAATCAATCGCTCATCAAATCGAACAGCAAGGTGGTGTAGAACCTTATTTATTGGCGCAGCAACATAAAGGATTATTACGCTTTTTAACCTGCGGTAATGTGGATGATGGTAAAAGTACCTTAATCGGCCGTTTACTGCATGATACTCGCCAAATTTACCAAGACCAACTGTCAACTTTGCAAAGTGATAGTAAGCGGATAGGGACTCAAGGGGAAAAACTTGATCTTGCTCTGCTGGTGGATGGCCTTGCTGCTGAACGTGAGCAGGGGATCACCATCGATGTGGCTTATCGTTATTTTTCAACAGAAAAACGTAAATTTATTATTGCGGACACCCCCGGCCATGAGCAATATACGCGCAATATGGCGACAGGGGCATCAACTTGCTCACTTTCTATTTTGTTGATCGATGCTCGAAAAGGGGTACAGGAACAAACGCGTCGCCATAGTTTTATTAGTACATTGCTTGGGATCCGCCATCTTATTGTTGCCGTCAATAAAATGGATCTGGTGGATTACAGTGAAGCCATTTTTGAAAAAATAAAGCAGGATTACCAAAAGTTTGCAATGGAATTGCCTGTGGATTTAAAGGTCTGGTTTGTACCGATCTCAGCCCTAGATGGCGATAATATCGTAAATGCTAGCGATAATTTTAAGTGGTATCAAGGTGATACGCTATTATCGATATTGGAAAATGTTCAAGTGGAACAAAAAGCTTCGGAGCAAGCTTTGCGTTTCCCTGTGCAATATGTGAACCGCCCAAATTTAGACTTTCGCGGATACAGCGGGACATTATCAGCAGGGATCGTGGAAGTGGGCCAAAAGGTCAAAGTGTTGCCATCAGGCGCCACCTCAACAATTAAAGAAATTGTAACTTTTTCAGGGGCACAAGATTTTGCTGTACCGGGGGAAGCGATTACATTAGTGCTTGAGGATGAAATTGATATTAGTCGTGGCGACTTAATTGTTGCGCAAGATGAAACCTTACAAACGACGCAGCATGCCTCTGTCGATGTCGTGTGGATGTCTGAACAGCCGTTAGTTCAAGGCCAACAACTTGATATTAAAATTGCGGGAAAACGCAGTCGGGCGAAAGTGGAAAATATTCAATACCAAGTTGATATCAATAATTTAACCCAGAAAGTGGCGACAGCGCTGCCGTTGAATGGGATTGGTTTAGTGGAGTTTTCTTTTGATGAGCCATTGTTACTGGAAAACTACCAATGCAATGCAGACACTGGCGGAATGATTTTTATTGATAGGCTCACAAATGTGACGGTTGGCGCGGGTTTAGTCCGCGAAACACAAGCTCCTATCTTTGAACAATCCAGTGATTTTAGTGAATTTGAAATTGAGCTAAACAAATTAGTGCGCCGCCATTTCCCACATTGGGGTGCGCGTGATGTCTTGGGTGGGAAATAATACGGATGACAAAAGAAAACCATATTGTTTGGCACCAACACGCAGTAACTCGCCAATTACGTGAGAGTAATAATGGCCATAAAGGTGCTGTGTTGTGGTTCACTGGGTTATCTGGTTCTGGGAAATCGACATTAGCAGGGGCAATAGAGCACCAACTGACGTCCATGGGAATGAAAACCTATTTGTTAGATGGTGATAATATTCGCCATGGTTTATGCCGTGACTTAGGTTTTAATGAGGCCGATAGGCAAGAAAATATTCGTCGAGTAGGTGAGGTGGCAAAGTTAATGGTCGATGCAGGATTAATTGTTGCGACCGCATTTATTTCACCTTTCCAAGCGGATAGACAGAAAGTTCGTGACTTGTTTGAACCCGAGCAATTTTTTGAGTTGTATGTGGATACACCCGTAAGTATCTGTGAACAGCGAGACCCCAAAGGGTTATATCAACAAGCGCGGGAAGGAAAAATAAAACAATTCACGGGGATTGATTCCCCTTATGAAATACCTCAACACCCTGAGCTGCGTCTGGATGGACAACAACCCATTTCGGATTCCCTTTCCCAAATCATTGCGCTTTTATTGCGCAATCATGTCATTCAGCTAGATTATTAATACAGCTTAAATACCTCCTTTATTTTATCTGATGGTAAAATAAGGCGGTATTTTGCGTATTCAAACCCGACTTAATCTGACTTTTTATCACAATTTTAGTATCACAGTAGCGTCAATCGTTGAGTTATGGGATGATTAGCAAATCATTTCAGGGGGCAAGATGGGTAAATTAACGCTACTATTAATTGCGATATTAGCTTGGTTACAGTATTCCTTATGGTTAGGCAAAAATGGCATACATGACTACGTACGAGTCAAAGATGATGTCGCCGCTCAGGAAATTGTAAATTCGCGCTTAAAAATGCGTAATGAACAGCTATTCGCTGAAATCAACGACTTAAATGATGGCCAAGATGCGATTGAGGAACGAGCCCGAACAGAGCTTGGGATGATCAAACCTGGAGAGTCATTTTATCGAATGGTTAAAGAAAGTAATAACCAGAAATAGACACAATAATATGATGTCAAAATAGTATACCCATTAGCCTGATAATTTCTGATGTAAGAATTCAACAATGACAAATCCAAACCATGCCCCACAAAATAATCTTCCGCGAATTGTTGCACTGATTCCTGCTGCTGGGGTAGGTAGCCGTATGAATGCAGAGTGCCCAAAACAATACTTGCAGGTTGCAGGTAAAACAATCATTGAGCACACCATCAGCGCATTGATAGAAAATGATAAAGTGCAAGAAATTGTGGTTGCGTTGAGTGCGGAAGATGATTATTTTCAACAACTTGAAATTTCTAATGACCCTCGAGTGACGACGGTTATTGGTGGCAAAGAACGCGCCGATTCAGTATTAGCGGGGCTGGATTTTTTAATTGCTAATCCCCAATTTTCAGATTGCTGGGTATTAGTGCACGATGCAGCGCGTCCCTGCCTTCATCAATCAGATTTAAATGAAATTATTCAATTAGCAGCGGAACAAAATTGTTGTGGTGGGATCCTCGCTGCCCCAGTGCGTGATACCATGAAACGTAGTTCAACAGCCAACCAATTAATTGACCATACCGTTGAACGTGAAGCGTTATGGCATGCCCTTACACCACAATTTTTTCCGTTAATATTATTACGGGATTGTCTAAGTAAAGCCTTGAAAGAAAACGCAGTGATCACCGATGAAGCTTCTGCGCTAGAATATTGCGGCCACCAACCTGTGTTAGTTGCTGGCCGTGCTGATAATTTAAAAGTGACGCGCCCAGAAGACCTCACTTTAGCGGAATTTTATCTTTCAAGAATGAACAACTAAGGAAAAAAAATGAGAATCGGACACGGTTTTGACGTACACAAATTTGGTGGCGAAGGCCCTATCATCATTGGTGGCGTGCGTATCCCTTATGAACAAGGTTTGCTCGCGCATTCTGACGGTGATGTGGTCTTACACGCGTTAACCGATGCAATTCTCGGCGCTGCTGCACTGGGGGATATTGGTAAATTATTCCCTGATACGGACCCTGCATATAAAGGGGCGGATAGCCGAGTCTTATTGAGAGACGCATTTTGCCATGTGCGTGCCAAAGGGTATCGCATTGGTAACATTGATATTACTATCATGGCTCAGGCGCCAAAAATGTTGCCTCATATCGCTCAGATGCGTGTGAATATTGCCGAAGATCTTGAGTGCCACATGGATGATGTGAATGCGAAAGCGACCACAACAGAGCAACTCGGTTTTGTGGGGCGTAAAGAAGGCATTGCCTGTGCTGCGGTTGTTCTTTTAATAAAAGATAATAGTAATGAAAGTAATGAATGTTCAGTACCTGCATGGTAAGCCATTATCTTCTGGCACGTTAAAAAGTGTCCCTGAAGATTTTATCGTCAAAGAAGATTTAGGCTTTGAGCTAGATGGCGAAGGCGAACATGTTATGGTTCGTGTGGAAAAAACAGGCTGTAATACCGTGTTTGTTGCTGAACAACTAGCAAAATTTGCTAAAATTTCAGCGAGAGCTGTCAGTTACGCAGGTTTAAAAGATAGGCATGCAGTGACAGAGCAGTGGTTTTGCCTGCAAATGCCGGGTAAAGAAACACCTGTTTTTTCGACTTGGCAACTCGAAGGCTGCCGAATACTGGCTGTCACTCGGCAAAAACGCAAATTACGTATTGGTTCCTTGAAAGGAAACCAGTTTGAAATAACGTTGCGTGATATTTCGGATGCAAAAGATGTTGAACAGCGTTTACAGAAAGTTGCATTAACAGGGGTGCCTAATTACTTTGGTGAACAACGTTTTGGGCGTGATGGACAAAATTTAACGCAAGCGTTACGTTGGGCAAACCAAGAAATTAACGTACGTGAACGCAACAAACGTAGCTTCTATCTTTCTGCTGCTCGTAGTGCAATGTTTAACCATGTGGCAAGCGAACGTATTGCAAATAATATCGCTCAACACGTGATGTTGGGAGACGCATTGCAATTAACTGGTAGAGGGAGTTGGTTTGTCGCGACACAAGATGAGTTTGCCACATTGCAACCTCGCTTGGAATCCAACGAATTAAGCATTACCGCGCCATTACCGGGTGATGGGGAGTTGGGAACTCAGGATGAAGCACTGGCATTTGAAACTCAGTGTTTAGCGGATTATCAACCCTTTATCTCTTTAATGCAGCGTGAACGAGTTTCTCCAGCTAGACGAGCGGTGATAACTAAACCTAAAAACTTACAGTGGGAATGGTTGGACGACTCGACGGTAAAACTGAATTTTTTCTTAAACTCAGGTTGTTTTGCAACCAGTGTTGTGAGAGAAATTATTAATCAAAATGGGCAGGATAATGTCGATGCTAAAGATTTTATTGAGTAATGACGATGGGGTAAATGCGCCCGGGATTCAAACCCTCGCGGCAGCGCTACGCCAATATTATCATGTTCAGGTGATTGCGCCTGATCGCAATCGTAGTGGGGCTTCTAATGCATTAACATTAGATAAACCACTTAAAATTCAAACGCTAAGTAATGGTGATCTTGCTGTACAAGATGGCACACCAACAGATTGCGTCTATATTGGGGTTAATAAAGTAGTACGTCCACGTCCTGATATTGTTGTCTCTGGTATTAACTGTGGCCCTAATTTAGGGGATGATGTTATTTATTCAGGTACTGTTGCAGCAGCAACTGAAGGCCGCCATTTAGGTTTACCTTCAATTGCGGTATCGTTAGATGGGGAAACGCATTACGAAAGTGCGGCTAAAGTGACATGCGATATTCTTGCGCTCTTACAGAAGAACCCATTGCGAGCAGGGAATATCTTGAATATAAATGTACCGGATATCCCGTACGAAGAAATTAAAGGTATCAAAGTCACTCGCTGTGGCAGTCGTCATGCCGCTTCTGAGGTGTATAGCCTAGAGGACCCAAAAGGGAATACATTGTATTGGCTAGGGCCAGTTGGGGAGATCCGTGATGCCAGTCCTGGAACGGATTTTGAGGCTGTACAAAATGGGTACGTTTCGATTACGCCATTACAAGTTGACCTAACCGCTTATAAAGCACACTCACTAGTGGAAGAGTGGCTCGAAAAATCAGGAGTGTCAGTAAAATGAAAACAGGGCTCATGAAAGAACTTTTGGCTCAATTACGCCAACAGGGAATTCACGATGAGCGCCTATTAGATGCCATTTCACTTGTTCCTCGGGAACGGTTTGTGGATGAAGCGCTCTCCCATAAAGCCTATGACAATATCCCATTACCTATTGGTCATGGGCAAACTATTTCACAGCCCTATATTGTTGCTAAAATGACAGCGCTATTGGCTTTAGCACCGGATGATCACGTTCTTGAGATAGGAACTGGTTCAGGGTATCAAACCGCAGTATTGGCTCACTTGGTTAAGCATGTTTTTTCTGTTGAGCGGGTGAAGAGCTTGCAATGGGCCGCAAAACGACGCTTGAAACAGCTTGATTTACATAATGTTTCAACTCGTCATGGTGATGGTTGGGAAGGTTGGCAATCAAAAGGCCCCTTTGATGCCATCATTGTTACTGCAGCACCAACAGAAATACCAACTCTACTATTAGGGCAATTAAAAGATGGTGGGCGAATGGTTCTACCTGTCGGTGATAAAGAACAAGCACTAAAGCTAATTACCCGACGAGGTAATGATTACCATACTAATGTTATCGAAAAAGTTCGTTTTGTCCCATTGATCGCGGGTGATCTTCTTTAATCTACTTGCAATGATATTTAATAAAAGCCTGACTATTTTTATAATGGGTTTAAATAAAATATCATTGCAAAGGTTTCATTAACTCAAATAGCAGTAAAACCATTCCAAATATGATACTTTACCCAACTGAATTTGAGAGAATAGCTTAAACCGTTAGGTCATACTCTCAATTTATTATATTTTTAATATATTTAACTTGTTCACTATTTTGTATTTCTGCTTTAATAAGTGAAATATTTTATGATAACTCTATTGCTGACATTGTTTTGAATTGTCGCGTCAGATTTTTCTTCACGGGAGAAGAAGCATGAAAATTGTTAGCCCTATAAGCAGAATTCGATGGGCCGTCATCTTTTCATTTAGCGGAGCGCTATTGGCAGGTTGTTCTACACCGTATCATACCGCGGCACCTATTTCGAGTGTGAATGATAGCCAATCTAGCCAGCCAACGGTGCAAAGGACGACACCGGCCTCGTCACCAAATATGGGTATGAGCACGGCAATGCCGTCGTCTCGTCCTAATATATCGAATAATTCAAATACACAGCCTGTAAGTCGTAGTTCAGCACCAGTAACAACCAATGGTGAAGGGCGCATTGTCTATAACCGTGACTATGGCAGTATTCCAAAAGGTAGTTATAGCGGTAATAGTTATACGGTGCAGCGTGGTGACACACTATTCTATATTGCATACTTAACAGGTAATGATTTCCGTGAGTTAGCATCGCGAAACAATATTCCAGAACCATACAGCCTCAATGTAGGGCAGGTTATTAATATTGGTAACACAAATGTGAACTCGAACACTCAATTAGCTGCAAATTCATCAAATAGTCATCAGCAAGCGGTTGATCTTCGAACAACTAATGAGTATCCTGCAAACAGTGGTGGTCAAACTTCAGGTAAAATGTTGCCTAATAATAAGAAACCTGCAACGCAAGTTTCAACGACAACAACAACCTCGACAACAACCGCTTCTACCGCAGTCAGTAGCACGAATAATTCGTCAATAAAATGGCGTTGGCCAGCTGATGGGAAAATGATTGAAGGTTTCTCTGACGCTCAAGGCGGGAACAAAGGGGTAGACATAGCCGGTTCTCGTGGTCAAGCTGTGCTCGCTGCTGCGCCAGGAAAAGTCGTTTACGCAGGTAATGCTTTGCGTGGATACGGAAATCTAATAATTATAAAACATAACGATGACTACCTAAGTGCTTATGCCCACAATGACACATTGCTTGTGCGTGATCAGCAGGACGTCACTGCAGGTCAAAAAATAGCTACTATGGGTAGTACTGGAACCAGTTCAGTTAGATTACACTTTGAAATTCGTTACAAGGGAAAATCAGTAAACCCGTTGCGCTATTTGCCGCAACGATAAACTGGGCAGAGTGCTTTGACATTCTGTCCGCATTATCTAGGGTAGGAGTCACTGATGAGCCAAAGTTCGCTGAAAGTTAACGAGTTATATAATGACCTCGATGAAAGTAATTTAAATGACACTTTTGACGAGAGTCAGTTTAAAGAAGAGGATCTGGTTACTGAGCTAGATGACGAAATGGATTTACTCCAGAACACGAATCAACGTGTTCTGGATGCCACTCAAATTTATCTTAGTGAAATTGGGTTCTCACCACTCCTTACAGCAGAAGAAGAAGTTTTCTATGCAAGACGTGCATTGCGTGGTGATATTGCATCACGACAGCGTATGATAGAAAGCAACCTTCGTCTCGTTGTAAAAATATCACGTCGTTACAATAATCGAGGCCTTGCATTACTCGATTTGATTGAAGAAGGGAACCTTGGGTTGATTCGCGCAGTTGAAAAGTTTGATCCTGAAAAAGGATTTCGCTTCTCAACGTATGCAACGTGGTGGATCCGTCAAACGATCGAACGCGCTATCATGAACCAAACTCGAACCATTCGCCTTCCTATTCATATCGTTAAAGAACTCAATATTTACCTTCGTACTGCACGTGAATTAGCCCAAAAGTTGGACCATGAGCCAAGCCCTGAGGAGATCGCTGAGCAGCTAGATAAACCTGTCGAAGATGTCAGTAGGATGTTACGTTTAAATGAACGTATCACATCTGTTGATACACCAATTGCAGGGGACTCAGAGAAATCTTTGCTTGAGGTATTGTCTGATGATAATGATTCAGGTCCAGAAAATACAATTCAAGATAATGACTTAAAAGATAATATTGTTAAGTGGTTATATGAATTGAACCCAAAACAGAGGGAGGTTTTAGCACGACGTTTTGGGCTTTTAGGCTATGAAGCTGAAACTCTGGAAGAAGTTGGCCGTGAAATTGGGTTAACAAGAGAACGTGTTCGCCAGATCCAAGTTGAAGGTTTAAAGCGATTAAAGGATATTTTACATGGTGAAGAGTTGACCCTAGAGTCGCTATTTAATATGTAGAGTGTTTATTAGATAGCTAAAAGCCCCTATAAGCTAAGGTTTATAGGGGTTTTATTATATTTGTAAATCCTAGAGAGGGAGCTTAGTTAGTGGGGACTCCACTATGAAATTTAAAATCATCATCAGGCGTCGAAATTAATTCTGCTTCTATAATGCCAAAATAATTAACTCGCTCAGTAATATCTTGTTTGCTAATTAATTGCGCTAAGTGTAAATAATCTTGATAGTGGCGAGCTTCTGAGCGTAATAACGAAATATAAAAATTTGCCAGCTGTTCATCAAGAAATGGGGCTAGTTTAGCAAAGCGCTCACAAGAACGTGCTTCGATATAAGCACCAATAATTAGTTTATCAACTAAGGTTTTTGGATCGTGAGGGTCGATATGACTTAACAGCCCTTTTGCATAACGGCCTGCAGTGATGCCATCGTATGGAATATTACGTTCATGCATAATCTCTAAAACTTGGTAAAAATGATGAAGTTCTTCTTTGATCAGCAAGACCATTTTATCAATTAAATCTTGGCTATAAGGTGATTGTTTTTTCGCCAATATTTGTTTAGAAACCTGATTTTTGTTTCTTAATGTATGGATGTCACCAACCCTGTCATAAGCAAATGATTCATAAGGTTTAAACCATTCAAGGAGCACTGCTGCACTTTCTTTATCGACAGCATACTTGCGAATTAAAAACATGGCACTTTGCGCAGCTTTTAATTCACATAACAGATGATCTTTTAAAATAATGGGCAAGTTTTCAGGCAAACTGGCTTTTTCTACCCACAAATCAGGCGTTTCACATTGCAAAAACTGCCTGATTGGTGCGAGTAATTGTGTATACTCATCCATCTTAGTTATCCATATCTTTTAACCGATAAATCCAATCTAGAGCTTGGCGGGGTGTGAGTTTATCGGGATCAATTTCAGCTAGCGCGGTTAATACTGGCGATGGCTCAGTGTCTTCGGTGGTTAAAAAACTAAGCTGAGCGCTATCTACATGACTCGCATTGGCATTGTTTGAGATAACTTCGAGTTCTTTAAGCTTTTGTTTTGCGCGTTTAATCACATCTTTTGGTACACCCGCAAGGGAAGCGACAGCAAGGCCATAGCTTTTGCTGGCGGCACCATCTTGAACATTATGCATAAAGGCAATGGTATCACCGTGTTCAATAGCATCGAGGTGAATATTGACCGCACCTTCGAGTTTTTCAGGTAGTGTTGTTAATTCAAAATAATGCGTTGCAAATAACGTCATTGCCTTGATTTTATTTACTAAGTTTTCGGCGCAAGCCCAAGCAAGAGAAAGACCATCATAGGTTGACGTTCCGCGACCAATTTCATCCATCAGCACTAAGCTATGCTCTGTCGCATTATGAAGAATATTTGCAGTTTCGGTCATTTCGACCATGAAGGTTGAACGGCCAGATGCAAGGTCGTCAGAGGCCCCTACACGGGTAAAAATACGGTCGATTGGGCCTATCACCGCTTTGCTTGCAGGGACAAAACTACCGATATACGCTAACAGGGTAATCAATGCTGTTTGGCGCATATAAGTACTTTTACCGCCCATATTTGGACCTGTGATGATCAATAAACGACGTTGTGGCGATAGTGATAACGGGTTGGAAATAAACGGCTCACTAAGGACTTGTTCAACCACAGGGTGGCGACCTTCAGTA
Organism: Providencia sp. PROV116; assembly: GCF_028482485.1. Classification (NCBI taxonomy): domain Bacteria; kingdom Pseudomonadati; phylum Pseudomonadota; class Gammaproteobacteria; order Enterobacterales; family Morganellaceae; genus Providencia; species Providencia sp. PROV116. Next base: position 26,213 of record NZ_JAMPQO010000008.1, read on the forward strand.
ATTTGAATACCTGGCTTTTCAGTGAGTTGTGGACAAGCATAACCTAGAGTTTGTGCCCTTTCAGCTAGGTTGGCTAGGACATCTAACTCAGCGAGAGCTTCGGCACTAGTTTGCAGCGCAGCAAGATGAGGCAATAGCATGTCAAATAATTCGTCATACAGTGCTTTTTCAATGGCTAACGCTTTTCCTTTTGATGTCAATACTTTATCTTCATACTCTTTGAGTTCAGGAATGATATAGCGTTCCGCATTTTTTAACGTTTGGCGACGGACGTAATGGATAGGCGTTAAATGGCTTTGTCCTCGGCTAACTTGAATATAGTAGCCATGAACAGCGTTATAACCAACTTTTAGGGTATCGATCCCCAATTTTTCTCTTTCGCGTATTTCGAGCCTATCGAGGTAGTCAGTTGCCCCATCAGCAAGGGCGCGCCATTCATCAAGCTCACTATTATAACCTGGGGCGATAACACCGCCATCACGTACCAACACAGGTGGTGCATCAATAATGGCTTTTTCAAGTAAGTCTTGTAGCTCATCAAATTGGCCAATACGATTTTGAAGGGCTTGTAAATACGAACTACTTGATTGGCTCAGTATTTGATGAATATCTTGGTATTGCTGGAATGCGTAACGCATACGGGTTAAGTCACGTGGGCGAGCGGAACGCAGCGCTAAGCGCGCTAATACCCGTTCTAAATCGCCGATTTGACGTAAAAATGGTTGTAATTCAAAGCCGCATTCTTGCAGTGCACTGATAGCTTGTTGGCGGTTATTTAATATTTGAATGTTACGTAATGGGGTATGTAACCAACGTTTTAGCATACGGCTACCCATCGGAGTCACACACCTATCTAAAATGGCGGCGAGTGTGTTTTCTGTGCCACCTGCAAGGTTTTGGGTGATCTCTAAATTGCGACGAGTTGCTGCATCTAAAATGACATTATCATTTTGTTTTTCCATCACAATGCTGCGAATATGGGGCAGTGATGTGCGTTGTGTGTCTTTCACATATTGTAATAAGCAACCCGCAGCTCTGAGCGCTTTATGGGCATCTTCAACCCCAAAACCGATTAAATCTTTCGTACCAAACTGTAAACCGAGCTGTTGTTTTGCCGTATCAAGCTCATATTCCCACAATGGGCGGCGGCGCAAGCCTTTATTGTGTTCAATTAATGCCATACTGGCGAAGTCTTCTGGATACAGAAGTTCAGCCGGGCGGGTGCGTTGCAGCTCAGCTTGCAGTGCTTCTTCATCGGCGATTTCACTAATAATAAAACGCCCTGAGGTGATATCTAACGTTGCGAAACCAAAACCTTGTTGGTCTTGCCATACTGCGGCTAACAGGTTGTCTTGCCTTTCATTTAATAGCGCTTCATCGGTGATAGTTCCCGGGGTGACAATACGTACTACTTGGCGCTCAACCGGCCCTTTGCTGGTGGCTGGGTCGCCAATTTGCTCACAAATGGCGACGGATTCCCCCATTTGTACTAATTTGGCTAAGTAACCCTCGGCAGCATGGTGGGGAACACCGGCCATAGGGATCGGTTGCCCTGCAGATTGCCCCCGCTTAGTGAGGGAAATATCCAATAATTGAGAAGCTTTTTTAGCGTCATCAAAAAACAGTTCGTAGAAGTCACCCATGCGATAAAATAGCAGTATGTCTGAATGTTGTGCTTTTAGTTTTAGATACTGCTGCATCATTGGTGTGTGGGATTCGAAGCTTTGCTTATCAGTCATAATGTTGTCTGTTCTAACGTATTGAGTTAACTAAATTCTGTGAGTGTATTTGACGATTATTTTCAGAGACTAAAATACCACAAATCGCAACAAATGAGAGTAGGCAAACGTGTTAGCCATGCAATTCTCTATAGTATGACGTGATTATCACAGGGACAATGTGTGTTTGGTCATTAATAGTCTGAAATATTGTTAAGTAGAGTGTATGTTTTTTCCTCATCTAGAAAATAGGTTCACGATAACCACTAAATAATAATTGGTAGATATCTGCTTAGCTTGAGAGTTATTTAGGCATTACGGAAAATAATAAGTCGTGCTTTTAGTTATTTCTTTTTTGAGATGGAATATCTCATTTTCTTGAGTAGATATAAATAGCGTAAATAACAGTCATAGATATGACCGTTATTTACGCTAAAGATGAACGGATTATTTAGCTGCTGTTTCCGCGCGTAGTTGGCTAACTTGTTGTTTCAAATTAGGCCATGGTGACTTGTCAGTAAACGTTGTTCTTAGATAATTTAAGAGTACTGCTATTTGCTGATCACTTAAATTATGACGAAAAGCAGGCATGCTGCCGAGCCCTTCTGTTGCCTCATACTCAATTCCATTTAATACAACGCGAATGGCATTATCTGGGGTATCTGCATAAAGATTCGTATTTAAGGCTAAAGCGGGTCGTACACCTGACATTTGCGCACCTTTCGTTTGAGCGTGGCATGCCATACAAGCCCCTGAATACAACCTTGCCCCTTCAGAAGAGAGAGGTTCAATTTTATCTTCTGTTTGCTGTACGATTGTTACGGCTTGCGATGTGACCTGCGGATGCTCAACTTCAGAAGTCAAATAAGTTGCAATAGCTTGTCTATCTTCTTCGGTTAGTTGAGAGGTTCCTTCTCTGATGACTGGTGCCATCGGGCCTGCTGCGACACCATGGTTAGCTGAGAATCCCGTACGCAAAAACTCCGCCATATCCTGATGGCTCCAAGCAACAGGTGAGGCTTGGTCACCTCGCAGCGCTGGTGCACTCCATCCTTCAGCATCTCCACCCATCAAGTGGCTATCTCCGCCTTTTTCACCAAATAATATATCACGTGGGGAGTGGCAAGCGCTGCAATGGCCGAGCCCTTCGGCAAGGTATGCACCTCGGTTCCACTCATCAGTTTGTGAATTGTTTGGTTTTATTGGCCCAGCGGTTAAATACAGCTGATTCCATGCCCAAATTCCTTGGCGGATATTAAAGGGAAAGTTTAATGATGTCTTTGGAGGTTGATAACGAACAGGTTTTTGGCTCATTAACCATGCATAGAGGTCATATAAATCATCATCGGAAGTATGAGTAAAAGCCGTGTAAGGGAACGCAGGGTATAAATAATTCCCCTCACGATCAACACCATAACGCATAGCCCGTTCAAACGCTTCATATGACCAGCTGCCAATGCCTGTTTCTATATCAGGTGTTATATTTGTGGTGTAAATCGTGCCGAAGGGGATCTCCATCGCAAAGCCCCCGGTATTTGTTTCACCGCCAGGCCGCGTATGGCAAACGGCACAATCGCCTAGTGCCGCTAATTTTTCACCACGGGTAATTTGAGCGTCAGTAAAACTTTGTGTTGAATTGGTGTGTAATGGCTCAATGGCAGATTGCCAACTCAGTGCGAGTCCCCCCACCGCAACAATAACGATAGCAAGCGCACTGTAGCCAAATATTTTTTTTGCCTTACTCATGAGCCACTCCTTGGTTCTTGGCTGCCATACCTACTGCTCGCAGAATACGTTCAGGGGTAAATGGAACTTCTCGCATACGCACACCTAATGCATCAAATAGCGCATTTGCTACCGCGGCAGCGCTTGGTACTGATGCAGATTCGCCCGCTCCCATAGGGGGTTCATTGGGATATTCCATTAATTGAATATCAATTTCGGGTAACTCATCGAAACGTAGAATAGGGTATCCGCCCCATTCAAGGGAGGTTGTGCCTGATTTATCAAAGGTGGCAAACTCTTTTAATACCCGGCTACAGGATTGAATAATGTTTCCATGGACTTGGTGTTTAACGCCATCTGGGTTAACCATTTGGCCACAATCATGGGCGACATAGACTTTTTTGATAAGTACTTGTCCTGTTCGGCGATTAACAGTTAAGTCGCAGACCCAAGCTGCCCATGCAGCACCAAAACCCGGAAATTTACTGTGGAAATAACGCGCCCAGGCAAACCCTCGACCACTCACAATTTCTTCGGTGACAGGGGATGGTCTTTGATGCATCGGCCCATCAACCCAATTCGCCTGTTTTTTCACGGCACTAATTAAAGCGATAGCTCGAGGATCATCTAAATATTTTAAGCGGTATGCTATAGGATCTTGCTGTGCTAAATAAGCAACTTCATCAATCCAAGATTCATGAGCAAATACATTTGGAAGTGCTGAAACTCCGCGCATCCATGATGCCCTAACAACAGGCGCGGTATCTTTAGCGATAACGCGCATATGTGGGTATCGATATTGAGGGATAGCCGTGCGGTCTCCCATCTGTTGAATATCCGGTTTATTTTCTTTTTTCCCAGTTAAAATCAACGATAAAGTAGTGGCATTATTTGATGGATAACGAGTGCTGAGTTCGTAAGCGCTGACATCATTATTTTGATCAACTCCCCCTCGAATTTTAATCAATTGCCCGGTGCCTTTTGGCTCCCAACCCGCTTCTTGTTCTCGCATTAATTGCACTCGCACAGGTCGTCCTGTCGCTTGAGACAGTAAAACGGCATCGGCTGCCACGTCATCAGCACAGTTACGACCATAGCACCCTGATGCTTCCATGCGATGAATGTGTATTTGATATAGCTCTCTATCGAGTTGTAGTGCTAAATCTTTTCGCAGGTCATGAGGGTTTTGTGTGCCTGACCAGACATCGACTTTATCGCCGCGGACATCCGCGATAGCGCAAGATGGCCCAATTGATGCGTGTAAATGGTATGGCCAAACATAGTCTGCATTTACGGTTTTATGTAAATTGGCTAAGGCGCTGTCAACACCGTCATCATCTCGCAATATCCTATCTTGGCTGGGTAATGCATCAAGGGTGTCATGAAGCTTATCGAGGGTTAAATCGGGTAATCCTTGCCATTCTTTCCATTGAATTTTTAACTGACGCATAGCGTTTATCGCTTGTTCTTCACGTTCGGCAACGACACCAACAAAGTCATTAATGCGTACAATTTTTACAATGCCTTTTAGGTGAGCAATAGAACTTTCATCAATCGAAAGCAAACTATTTCCAAGTGGTGCGCTACTGTCTGCACCTGCATAAGGGGGGCGAATAACTCTGCCATGTAACATATCAGGTACTCGCATATCATGTACCCAAGTCAACTCACCCGTTACTTTTGCACGAATATCTACGCGTTGAATCGGCTTTCCGACATAAATAGCCTCAGAAGCGGGTTTTAAGGTTACGTTTTCATCTAATTCAAAATGGAGATCTTGTCCTTTTGCCAATTGCGCATAACTCAAACGACGTTCAGGTTGGGCGGTGACAAAAACATATCCATGCTGTGCTCGAACGGCTTCCATTGGCACATTTAACGCTTTGGCAGCAAGAGATGTTAGCTGCATGCGAACTTGAGCAGCAGCATGGCGTAAGGGGATAGACGTGACCTGAATGGTCGCACTGGCGATAGTCGGCCCTTGATCCGGTGTACTTTGTGGATCCCCAAGTATCATTGTTACTGATTCAAAAGAGACACCAATTTCATCAGCGACAATTTGTGCAAGTGAGGTACGAATTCCTGTACCTAAATCCACGTGACCATTAAATGCAGTCACCGAACCATCAGCGGCAAGAGCAATAAAACTATCGACATAATTCAGAGGAATAGCCGCATTTTTGTTTGGTATCTTTTCTGCTGCAAATGAAATGGAAGGCAACATGTTACTGACAACGATGAGCCCACCAGCTTGCAGCAAACGGCGTCGAGTGATATCTAAAATGCTCATGCTTTACCACCTTGTGCGATGATCATTTTAGCTTTTTTAGCTGCTTTTAATATTTCTACATGGGTTCCACAACGGCATAAATTAAAAGCGAGTTCTTTTTTTATCTCTTCTTCACTTGCATTAGGGTTACGTTTAAACAGAGCAACCAATGTCATTATCATGCCATTCGTACAATAACCACATTGTGCTGCTTGCTCATCAATAAATCCTTGTTGCACAGGATGGAGTGTCTCGCTATCACTAATGCCTTCAAGCGTGGTAATTTTTCTATTTTCTACTGTTGATACCGGTGTTGAACACGAGCGAACGACTTTGCCATCGATAAGTACACTACAAGCGCCACATTCGCCTAAACCGCAGCCATATTTAGGGCCATTGAGTTTTAAATCATTACGTAATACGTAAAGAAGTGGTGTTGATGGAGAAATATTGCTTAGTTCAATCCATCTTCCATTGATATTTAGTTGCATATATTTTCCTTTCACATTGCTAATTACAATAAATGATAATCTAATGTTATTATTTGTATGTTAACTATAACATAGGTTATTAATTTGAATTGTGACTGTATGTGCTAAGGGAAATTTTTGTTAGGTATTTAGTAAGTACTTATTAATGAAGGTTAATATTGGAAAATACTCATGGATTGCGTGAATGTTTGAGTCAGGCGAAGTGAGAGGAAACCCAGTTTATATATTGGTTTTCTTTTAATAGAAATAAGCGGATATCTTTAATTTGAAATTCTTATTTAATGTGGGGTGCGTTGATATATTTCACTTGAATGTATCAATGAAAATAATAATGTCGCTTCCCTTCAATAAATAAGTTATTTGAAGAGAAGCGACGAATGATTACTGCGCCGCTTTTTTCAGTTTCTCAACTTGTTCGGCGGTGACGGGTTTACCTTGTCCCCCCCATTCGGCGCGCGCCCATGATATTAAATCTGCCATTTCTTGTGGCGTTAAATCATCAGCAAAACTTGGCATCGCATACATACGTTGCCCATTTGGGAAAGTGGTGGTTGGAATACCCGTTAACACTACACTGATAAAGGTTTCAGGGCTGTCCATCGCTAAGATGGCGTTACCTTTTAACGCTGGAATGCCATTAGGTACACCTTCTCCGGTGATCCCGTGGCAGCCTGCGCAGGTAGACATATACATTAAGCGGCCAGTTTCCATGATTTGACTGACATCACCCACTTCTGATGAGTTTGCCTCTGGCAATGGAGCAGGCGAAGCTTTGGCGCCAAGTATTTTTCCTTGTTTATCCGTCATTAAATAAATCGCCATGTCATCAACATCGCTTTTTTTCATCTGACTAGTCGAAAAATGAGTCACTGTGCTCATATCTGCAAATGCAGAGCCTTGCGGGGCATTACCTGTAAGTAAAAACTGGCTCAAGGAGGCGGTATTGTATCCATGTTTGGAAAGCGCTTCGGCCGTGATATCAGGGATCGCTAAGCCGGCTTCTTCCCCTCCTTGAAGTGACCGTGAAAACTCGACACCCATCATTAAGTTACGTGGTGAGTGACAAGCGCCGCAGTGCGCTAGACCTTCAACAATATAAGCACCTCGGTTCCACTCGGCAGAACGTTGTGGGTCATGAGGCGCATTTTGTTTAGGGAAATTGAGCAAAGTCCAGAAGTTCATAAATGGGCGAACGGGTAGGACAAATACACCTGTATTTTCTTTGTTTGGCACATTGATTGGCGGAAGTGACATCACATAAGCATACAGGGCATCAATATCATCCGATGTCGTCATATGGGTAAATACAAACGGCATGGCAGGGTAGAGATTACCTCTTTCTTTACCAATTCCGTCTTTCAAAGCACGATGGAAATCAGCACGGGTATAGTTACCGATACCAAATTGCTTATCAGGCGTTATATTTGTGGAGTAAATGGTGCCGAAAGGGGTTCCGATAGCGCGCCCGCCCGCAGCCAATGGCCCTTCAGGTAATGAGTGGCAACCAAAGCAATCTCCAGCGGTGGCCAATTCTTGCCCTCTTGGCAGTAATTTGGCGACTTCTTCTGAAGTCAGTGGTTTATCTAAATTAGGGCCGATACTGGAAGTACGAAAAGCACCAAATAGGATCGCAAGCATTAATACGATAAATAATAAGATAATAATATAAATGCTTTTACGTAGAGAGCTGGATTTAGCCATGATGTTTCTCCCTAGTCGATCACGCAGCCGGGAGTGTCGAGAGCGACTTTCCTCACAGCTTCATAATAGCGTACATAACCTGTACAACGGCAAATATGCTCATTGAGGGCTTCTTCAATCGCATGTTCGAGTTGGTCTCGCTTCACTGGGTTTTTCTTCAGTTTATCAAGAAATACTGTCGCACCTGTGACGAAACCGGGAGCACAATAGCCACACTGGAATGAAAAGTTTTCGATGAAAGCTTGTTGAATTGGCGTTAACTCAACGACTTTGCCTTGTTCATCCAGTTTGGCTTGCCCTTCGATGGTAACAATATTTTTATTGTTGAAATAATGGGCACCAAAAATACAAGTGCGACTTTCAACCGTTGTGCCATCGGGCTGAATTTCCATAATGGTGCAAGCATGGCAGATCCCTTGGCCGCAACCAAAGTGAGTGCCGGTGAGGTCAAGGTATTCATGTAGAAACTCAATCATTGGCATCCCAACAGGGACATCAATAGGACCAATTTTTTGGCCGTTAATAGTCAGTGTGAGTGGCTTGCGCTCAATAATCGGAACGGCATTGTTGATTTTCATGAGAGTGCCTTTTTAATTTTATCTACCGTAATAGGGAATTCATAGAAACGCTTGCCTGTCGCATGGGTTAATGCGTTACTCGTCGCAGGTAAGATTGGGATCATGCCCAGTTCAGCCATGCCTTTTGGTGGTGAAGTTTCTGATAGCGGAGGTAAGTAATCAATGGTTTGCTGCCAAACCGCAACATCTTTTGCTCGCGGCAGGACATAGCGATTAAAGTTCCATGTTCCGTTACCTGGCCCATCTTCATACAGTGGTAATTCTTCCATCAATGCGTGGCCAATACCCATCGCGGTCCCCCCTTGAATTTGGCCTGAAACCAATTCAGGGACAATCATCGTACCGGGGTCCATAATCATATGATGGCGCATGACATCGACCTCACCCGTCATGGTGTTGACATTGAGCTCGACTAGGCAAGAAGCGGGTGTGACCGTTGTTGGGTCCGCTTTTGCGCGTTGTGTTGGTGGGTAATAGGCAATTTTACGTTTAATAAAATGGTAACCGCCAGTGGTCATCTGTTTTTTCAGTTCCTGCGGCGCACCGTCACCATAACGAACGGATATTGCATCAAGAGGGAGGTTTTTCAAACCGACAGTTGGGATATCGAACTCTGCGCGAGCCCACTGCCAGCTTGAATAGCCATGAACAGCAACCCCGGTGATGAGTCCCATCTCATGGGCTCTTTTGGCTAAAATGTCAAAAGGAATGGGTTTCATTCCGCCGCCACCAATACCATCTGGCCCGACACGAATGTCTGCAAATTCAACATTTAAGCCGTTGAAAGCACCGCCACCAGGGCCTTCGCTCCAAATGCTTTTGGCTGCAGGCCATAGGGTATTTTCCAATAAGAAATGGCCCGCTTGGCGTGTACCAAACCCAATATAATAAACACCACTCGATGAACTCATGTCAGGGATCAGAGCAGGTGTCCAATAGGGATCCGTTTTTGACAGTTCGTCTTGTTTTTTCTGGTCTGCCCAACTGGTTTTGAGTGGCAGTTCTGCAAATTCAGTGACCCCAAACTCAACCACATCAGGGGCTTTGCTGAGTGCTTGCCACACCATCACTTGCTGTGCGGTTGTACCACCTGTACCAATCTCTTGCATGCAATGGCGCATAGTGAGTTTACCATTGGTATCAAATTCAAGAGAAAGAATCGTTGGAACACCGCTAGAACCATAAACTTGCTGCACTTGTGCAAAGCCAACGCCGTATAACTTACCGGGGTTTTTCGCTTCATAATCGACTTTGTTTTTCTCACGATCGACCCAAATTGGGTGTTTTTCCGCAAGATTTAACATTTCGACATTGCGTGGGTCACCGGCTATTACACCCCCTTGTGTATTCGGGTAACCTTCTAAAATGGCATTACGGCGGCGCAGTTCAATCGGGTCAATATTGAGGTTATGAGCGATTTCATCGACCATCAATTCAGTGACTGCCATCGATTGTAAGGAACCAAAGCCACGCATTGAGCCCGCTTCGACAGCCGGAGTGGCCATGGCGAGAGCGGTAAGGTCAGATTTAGGGAAATAATAAATAGATTGGGCGCCACGTACCGCAACGTGTGATACGGCAACGGAGAGGTTTTCACGGCCGCCACCATTACAGTTATAAGTGCCTTTTAATACATCAAATTTACCCGTTTTTTTATCACCAATGATGGTGACATCCATTTCAATGGAGTGGCGTTTCATTCCCATCTGGAATTGTTCATAACGGTCATTTGCCATGCGAACAGGCAAGCCATCAGCGTAGAAACTGGCGACCATGGAATAGAAAGGAAAAACCGAATAATCTTTTGAGCCATAACCGACGGTCGAACCAGTTAATAGCACAATGTTCTCGACGGAAAAATGTTTGTTGTGCTTCGATAACTCAGCAGCGGCGTTGACGACGCCTGCAGGAGACTGTGTCGCGGTTAAGATATGCAGTGTTTTGGTTTGAGCGTCATACCAAGTATTACAGTTATCAGGCTCCATTGCACAAGGGTCAATGGATTGTGAAAAACCATGGCGCTCAATCACAAACTTATCGGGATCCTGACGAGCGGCTGCGATTTCTTGCTCAATTTGTCGTGCGTAATCCATCGCTTTTTCTTGTTTATCAGGACTTTTTTCTGCCTGATGAAGGGCTTGAATAAAACCACCACCACGATCTTTACGGATCACTGGCGGAATAGAAATGGCGTGTTTTGGGTCATAAGGTGGCCAAATAGGCGTATTGCCATCGAATCCGCCTTTAATACCTGAATCTTGATAAGGGGAAAAGATAGAAGGCGAAAGTGGGGTGTCACCACCAATACGCACATATCGCGCTGCACCGTAGTTAGCGGGCGGTTTTGGCCCTGTCACCGTTCCATATTTTACGGTATTTGTCGCAAAGCGTAACATCCGCTGCGCTGCACTGTATTTATCGAAATCATGATAAATCAAGATAGCAACTGGGTGGCCAATAATTGGCGGGGTATCCCCTAGAGGCACTAGAATATTAGTGCCATAGAAGCCTTTTCCCATACTGGTGTCTTGAGGGATATTTAAGCCATCACGGATAAGGTCTTCTTGTAAAACAACTTTATCAGGCTGTAAATTTGGACCTAACATTGAAATATCAATGCCTTCAAAGGTTTTATCTGCCTCTGTTGCTTTTAACATAAAGGCATAGCTTTGTTTTTTAGGCCAGCCAGGGATGTCTTTAGCGCGGTAATCACGAGCAAAATTTTTACGGCCAGTGACCTTTTCAACGCCATCCCAGCGAAAACGTGCTTTACCATTTTGACCAATCCAATCAGTTGATGGAGAGTCAGAATCGAGCTCCATTGCTATCGCAAAAGGGAGTTTGCCGACCATCACTGCAATGCCCGCAATAGTGCCTAATTTGATAAAATTGCGTCTAGATATATGTCCCGACATAGTGTGCTCCCTGATTATATTTTTAGGGTTTTTTATTATGAACAATGGAGATAAATAATACTTTTTAGCCATGCACTGTAAGATTGTTTTATTTCGATTAAATTGGCTCACAATTCGATGACTAATATCAGATAGCTCAGTAAGTTACATAAATAGTATGGGTATCTGTATTGATATATCAAGAACGAGTAAAGGGATTTAGACAAGAAAGTGAATAATACTGTTGGAGTCATCTTAATATGACAGTATTGAATAAAATAACTGAGTTTTATTCAAATGTAATTTATTTAAATGATAGTAGTTCTTATTAATGAATAATTAAATCAATATGTATTTTATTATATAAAGCATATTATTATATGGACATTAATTAGAGAATTATCTGGCTCGTTAAATATTAACAAGCCAGATAGTTCATTTTTCGTCATTATTGACGCAAAGATTTAATCTGCTCTGGGGTGACATCCGCAGGTTGTCCTCCCCATTGAACGCGAAGGAAGTTCACTAAGTCGCTAATTTGTTGGTCATTTAGCTTATTGGCAAACCCGGGCATACTTTGCATGTTTTGGTTATTAGGGAATGGTTGTTCAGGCAAACCATCTAAAATCGCATTAATTAGGTTAGTGCTATCCGCATCACGCAATGTCGAATTTCCTTTCATTGCCACCGCCACATTCGGTTTACCACTGCCATCATAGGAGTGGCAACCTGAGCAGGTTTCTAAATAAATTTGGCGTCCTTGAGCGTTACCTTCCCCCATTCTTAATGGCGAAGTTGCTGGTGGGTTATCGCCCATTAAATAGGTGGCTATAGCGCTATTATCCTCTGGGGTTAAATGTTGTGAACTCAGATAAATTACAGGGTGCATATCACTGTAGGCGGAACCTTGTGGTGCGAGCCCAGTCATGAAAAACTGCTGTAAATCTTCTTTTGTCCATCCTCGTTCTGCAAGCGCTTTTGGGGTAATATCCGGCGCCACAAAACGACCTAAAGCACCGCCTTGCATAAAGTTATCTAAATCCATTTCACCCAGTTTTCCTCTTGGCGTATGGCATTCAGCACAATGCTCTAATACGTTAACTAAATACCGACCACGTAACCATTCAGGAGAGCTACCTTGTGAGCTATTTGGGAGTGGTTTATCATTAAAAAACAATAAATTCCAGCCAATCATGGCCATACGTTGGTTTAGTGGGAATGGCAATGAATTTTCAGGTGGTGCGACATCAACCGCTGGTTGGCTCATCAAATAACTGTAAATAGCGTCAGAATCTTCACGAGTGATCCCTTTGTAAGACGTATAAGGCATTGCCGGATAAAGATTTTTACTCGGTGGAGAGATACCTTGGGTCAGTGCTTTATAAAAATCATCTTTTGTCCAGCGACCGATACCAAAGTCGGCTGAAGGGGTTAAGTTACTGCTGTAGATAGTACCAAATGGGGTATCGAGTGGAAAACCACCGGCTAATGGCGCGCCATCAGCACTGGTGTGGCACGCAGCGCAGTCACTGGCAAGGGTGAGATAACGGCCTCGCTCAATTTCCTGAGATGTTGCTGTCACTTTTTGTACCGGACCATCTAAGGTACGGCTTTCATACCAATACAGCACCGCCCAAACGATGATAGCGATGGCTATCAACCATAAAATAATTCGTTTGATCATTTTATTGCCTCCTTGATAAGACCAGGAGTCGCCAGAACAACGTCACGTACCGCTTCATAATAGCGTACATAGCCTGTGCAGCGGCAAATATGGTTATTTAGGGCTTGCTTGATAGCATCTTCTAAGTCCGCTTCTGCAATGGGGTTTCGCTGAAGTTCTTCAATAAACACGGTAGCCGCATTCACAAACCCTGGGGTACAGTAGCCACACTGAAAACTAAAATGTTCAACAAAAGCTTGCTGAACTGGGGATAATTTTACTTCCCCGTTTTCTTCTTTGGTGGCAGCCCCTTCGATAGTTCGAATACTTTTATTATTGAAAAAATGCGCGCCAGTAATACAGGTGCGGATCTCTTCGCTGGTACCGGATGGGTTATCTAAGATAACGACGCAAGCATGGCAGATCCCTTGGCCACAGCCTAGACGAGAACCCGTTAGGTCAACATATTCATGAAGGAAGTCGATCATCATGAGGCCTTCAGGCACGTCCATTGGTCCATACTGTTGGCCATTAATGGTTAAAGTGAGGGGAAGGAAATTTAGGCTCATGATATTACCTCTAAAATGTCTTTTGCGCGTACAGGCAAATGCAAGAAATGATGACCAGTTGCATCTGCAATGGCATTGACGATGGATGAAACCACCGGGATCATAACAACCTCAGCAACGCCTTTTGGCGGGTCTGTATCCGAAAGTCCTGGTAGGACTTCATTGGTTTGCTGCCAAACGGCAACGTCGCTGGCTAGAGGGAGATGATAACGGTTGAAGTTCCACGTCCCATTACCGGGACCATCTTCGTAGAGAGGTAAATATTCATGGAGGGCATGACCTATCCCCATTGCTAAACCACCTTGAATTTGCCCTGAAACCAGTTGTGGCACGATAAGATTACCGCACTCCACTACGCTATGGTGATTCAGCAATTCGACTTGTCCAGTTGCCTTATCAATGGATAGTTCACTCACGGTAGCGACTGCACTGTAGTAAGTGACTCCGGCATTATTTCTTTGGGTATCAGGGTAATAGGCTTTTTCACGGTGGCAAACTTGGTATTCTTTATCGGCAAATCGTAGTGATAGCCCGTCAATCGGTAAACGGCGAGTTTCACCTTGAATAGGGAAATCGGCTTCAGCCCATTGCCAGCGGTTAAATACGTGGCACACTGCGCCAGTTACCCCGCCCATTGCAAAAGTACGTTCAATTAAGCGCGGTAAGCTAAGCACCTCAAGCCCATCAGCCGTTAAGCCTTCAGCAACCCAACGTGCATCTTCACGGCGAACAACTAGAGGGGCAGCTTGTCCGCCACCAATGCCTTCTTGCCAAATTGACATGGCAGCGGGCCATAACCCATGCTCAAATATAAGGCGTGCGGCTGCGTCTGTACTGTGAGTGAAATAATAGGCTGAATTACTGGCGCTTGCCGGTGAGCAGTAATTCGGTGTCCATAATGGGTTTTGCGCGAGGTGGTTTTGCTCATCTTGTGACATGGCAAACGGGTTACCTGTCGACACCATAGGTAAAATTGACCAATCTACAACCGAAAAATGAGCTTGTTCCGCAGGTTTTCCTAACCATTTAGCGCAAACCACCGATTGGGACGTGGACATGCCCGTACCAATTTCTGCACCACTATGGTAAATAGCAATTTTACCCTCAGGGGTAAGTTCTACACGAGCAAAGGAGGATTCCGCACCTGTCCCGAAGTCTTTTTGCACACAAGAAATCCCAGTACCGAATAGTTTACCGCTATTTTTTGCTTCAAAATCAGCTTTACGCTTGGTTCTGTCAGTCCACATTGGATGGGCAGCGCAGCGGGTTAACACTTCATCGGCACGAATTGCACCGCCAGGGATTGCCCCTTGGGTATTTTTCATCCCAGACTTTATGATATTTTTAAGACGGAACTCAATGGGGTCGGCTTTGAGTAGTTTTGCAGCTTCTTCCATCAACATATCGGTTGCTGCCATGGCTTGTAAGGTGCCATAACCGCGGGCTGAACCCGCATCCACGGCTCGTGATGCAATACCGACCGCAGATAAATCACTACGCGGAATGTAATAGATAGCTTGGGCGCCTGTTGCGCCAACCATGACAACGGAAGGTGTGAAATTACAGCGACCACCGCCATCACCAATAAAAGACGCTGAAAGGGCTTCGATTTTCTGTGTTTTCTTATTCACCGCTAAGGTGTAATCCATATCAAAAGCATGGCGTTTGATGGTGGATTGAAATTGTTCATAGCGGTCATTAGCCAGACGAATAGGAACTCCGTCACCATATAACGTTGCCATCGCACCATAATACGGGAATGGGGTATGGTCTTTAGAACCATAACCAACGGTAAAACAAGGGTGTAGGAAAATTTGTTTAATTGGGAAATGCGATTTTGCCAGCATCTCGGGTAATGATTCCGCCACTTCCTGAGGGGACTGCGTAGGAATAACCAGATGGAATGACTGTGTTTTAGCGTCGTACCAACCGTTAGCGTTATCAGGCTCTAAGGCAGCAGTATCAATCGATTGAGAAAAGTATTTTCGTTTGATTACGAGCCAGTCTTCTGGCGGATTTTCCAACTGTTTGGCGAGTTCATCAGCATATAGCATGCCTTGTTGATCTAATTTCCCACCTTCACGGCCTTCTGGCCAAACGGGCAAGTGTTTTTTCATGCCAATAGGGGAGATTGGCATATCTTTTAGGCTTGAGTAAATATCAGGATCATAAGGATTTTCACTGCCAATTCGCACGCCACGGTAGCTTCCCCATGGGTCCCGTTCCAGTGGGCCGGTAAATGCACCGTATTGGATAACATCGTCACGGAATTTTAGGGTTTCTTTGGCAAAGCGGAATTTAGCAAAATCATGGTAAATCAATAATGCAACGGCTTGGCCAAGGTAAGCGGGGGTTTTCCCTTCCGGAAGCAATAAATCATCGCCATAAAATTCAGGGAAAGCGACACCATCTTTTTCTAAGTCGCTCGCGGTTACGATGCGGTCAGGCATGAGGCCATCTTTCAGCAGATCAAGATTAAAGCCTTGGTAAATTTTATCGGCTTGAGTTACGCGTAGTAAAAATGCATGACCTTGCTGTTTTGGCCAGTGAGGAATATCGCGTGCGCGAATGTCTCTGGCAAAGACTTTCTCCCCTTGGACTTTGGCAAACCCATCAATACGAAATTTGATTTGTTTATCGACTGGATTCCAGTCAGGAGATTGAAGGATTTTTTCTTCGAATAGCACATCAAAAGCACGGCTATACAAAGGGGCTAAATAAACAGATATTCCCGCTATAACGGCACATTTTAGAAAGTGTCTGCGGGAGAGTTCGACATTGCTTTTGCTCATAATACACCCTTACACTTATTTTTATTACATCGGTATTTTTATTTTTATAGTCATATCGAAAAAATTATTTGTATCACGTTAATATTATACTTCTCTTAATAATTTTCAAATTAATGATAGGTAGTTCTTGTGATCTTACTGAATATACTTTATTTATGAGATACGCAATCAGTATATCGATTTAGAATAAAAACCATGAATATTTGTATTTTGATATTGGCAGCAGGAAAAAGTGAGCGTTTTCAAAACGCTGGAGGTAAAGGCAGTAAATTAAATTTTGGGCTAGGGAAAAGCACGGTATTTGAAAAAACACTTTTTAATTCAATAGATAGCGGAATTCCTATTCATGTAGTAACTCGGCCTGAGAATGAAGGCGTCATTAATAATTGTTTACAATTTAATATTCCATACTCATTGATAAATAGTACTGGGTTAGGTGATTCAATCGCATTTGGTGTTAAAAATACTTCAAATTTAGATGGGTGGATAATTCATTTAGCAGATATGCCATACATCAATAGTAGATTATTTATACGTATAGCAAATGAATTAAAACAACATACGTTAGTACGGCCAGTATATAATAGTTTACCGGGGCATCCAGTGGGAATATCTGCAAAATATTATTCAGATTTAATTAAATTGTCCGGCGATGAAGGGGCAAAATCAATATTACAGGATAATTTTGTCTATAAACTGGACATAAATGATGAAAATGTTGTGAAAGATATTGATTATCCAAGTGTTGATAACGAATAAGGGATGAATATGTTGCGTGAAGATGTTTTTGTTATCTCTCAAGCCGTTGCTTGGATAAAAGAGCAACCAATTTGGTTATGTACCGTATTAAATACCTATGGTTCTTCGCCGAGAAGCCCGGGTTCTTTGTTGGTTGCAAAACAGGACGGTCAATATATAGGTTCACTTTCTGGTGGATGTATTGAAGAGGATTTTATTCAGCGCATAAAAAATAATAATTATGTGAGTAGTAGCCAAGTTGTTCGCTATGGAAGAGGCGGGATTGAGACTAAAGTTAATTTACCGTGTGATGGTAGTTTAGATGTTTTGATTGAATATCTACCAAATAATGAAAAATCACTTAATTATCTCGTTGAGATCCAAAATGCGTTATTAGGTTATTCTGCCATTATCAAAAAAGTTCTATTGCCGCAGAGTGGTGAAATTCATATAGCTAATAAGTCAGAACAACCAACACAGATAGAACGTGATGGCGATAAAATTCAGTTATACATTGCGGCTCCTCCTCGCCTAATCATTGCAGGTATTTCCACTGTGGGGGCTTATTGCGCTAATTTTGCGTTAACATTGGGTTTTGAGGTCATTATTTGCGATCACCGAGAAGAAGAAATAGCGCGGTTTGCACCACAAATTCCATCTCAAGTTGAGGTTATTTCTTTATTTCCCGCCCGCTATTTAGAAGAACAGGGGTGCTCTCCAAATACTGCCATTGTTTCCTTAACCCATGATCCCCGTATTGATGATTTAACACTGATGGAGTCGGTTAATACAGATGCTTTTTACATTGGTGCAATGGGGTCAGTAAGAACTAGTGCTCGCCGTCGTGAACGGCTTATAGCATCCGGTGGGATGACGGAAGAGGAAATAGAACGCATTCATGCTCCGATTGGTATTCCAATTGGTAGTAAAACACCGCCAGAAATTGCTTTAGCGATAATGGCCGACATTGTTGCTTATAAAAATGGCGTGATCTCATCAGAGATCACATGTAAAACGAAAAAGTTAGTGAGTATAAATTAAATACAATGTAATTTTATTTCTAATAGCTCACGCCATTTTAGATGGCGGAGCTAGCTACAAACAATATAGTTAGTATGTAGAAGTAATAGCTTCTCCCATTTTTACTAAATACTTTGATGCGTCATACCTGTCTGTCATTATTTCAATGTAAGCTGCGCTATCGAGAGTTTCAATATGTTGTAAGGCATCATTGAGTTCATCGCAGGTTGCTACTTTTTGGCAATACCAATCATCGCACCCAAATGCCGAAGGCAGTTGTGCATAATTCCATTGAGTAACATCGTTATAATAATATTCAGGTTCTTTACAAAATAGTCGTTCGATAAGGTAGCCGTCGTTATTTAGAACAAAAATAATAGGCTTAAGCCCAAATCGTGAAAATTGACTAATTTCTTGTATTGTTAATTGGTGAGCACCTTCACCAGTTATTAAAATAAGACGGCTGGAGGGAGATGCTAAAGCTGCTCCTAATGCAGCAGGAGTGGCCCAGCCAATTGATCCCCATAAAGATTGAGAATGAAATGATGCCCCCTTAGGTAAAAGTGCAAATGATAAGCCCATGGTAAATGTTCCTGTATCACCAAATATAATATCGTTAGGCTTGAGCATTTTTTCTAAACGAGGGTATAAGAATGTTTCCGTTATTTCTTGTGTTTTTGAACTTATTGGTGTACCAAGTGATTGTGCTTTAGGGTAATTATTATGATAAAAATAATAATTAGAAGTTGATGTCAATTTATCTTTTAACGATGAGATGACATCCTTCATATAAATCTCATCGTAGCGTTGGCCACTAATCACAACGTAATTATCCATAATGTGTATTATGTTTCCCTCTTCAATATTAGAGGTGTAACAAGCAGTATTAAAATCTGACATTATAGTGCCGATATTTAAAACACAATCACAGTTTTCTACAAATGAAGTCACTTGTGGATTGATGAACTCCCCCGCATACATTCCAATATATTGTGTATTAGTTTCATCTAAAACACTCTTATCCATATAAAAGGTTGTATAGGGAATATTGGTTTTTTCGATAATAGTTTGTAAGCTTTTTTGTAATCCTAAACGTAGAGATATTGACCCTGCTAATAAACAGGGTTGCTGGCTATTTATTAATTTATTTAAGATGAGATGGATAATGTTTTTTAGTATTTCTGGATTGGTTTTTGGTATTAATGGAACCATATTATGAGGTGACTTAACTACAGTTTTTACAGCATAATCAGCAGGTAATCCAAAATAAACTGGGCGACGCTCGTGTAAGGCACAAGTGATTAATCGCTCTGTTTCTTCAATACAATTTTCTGGGGTTATAATGGCATGGGCGCAGACAATATGCTGGCTCATTTTATAGAAAACATCATAATCACCATCACCTAAAGAATGATGGTTAATTAGACGTTTTTTCTTTGATTGGCTTGGTGGCATTCCGACAAGATGAAATATCGGTAACCTTTCTGCATAGGAACCCGCTATTGCGTTGAGTGCGCTTAATTCGCCAACGCCAAATGTAGTTGATAATGCAGCGACGCCTTTTATTCGTGCATATCCGTCAGCGGCATAGGCTGCATTAAGTTCGTTACAGTTACCAATCCAACGTTGTTGAGAACTAACACAAATAGCGTCATTAATAGGAAATGAATAATCACCAGGAACACCAAAAATATCTTCAATACCTAAGTCATATAACTTTGATAAAATATAATCAACCACTCTTTCTTTCATTTAATACCTCTTGTAAATTATTTAGTAATAATATTTATGTGTATATTTTAAAGTTCATTGAAATAATATTATTCAAGTGGGTAAAGAGTAAAAGGTTATTAATTATAATAAGATTAATTAATTTTATTAAACTGGTGTTTTTTTAATAATGAGATTTAGGAATAAACAAATAGCAGAGCAAAAAAAAACAGCTGGCCTTATTTTAAGGTTTAACTGCTTTTTAGAATATGCATATAATTAAAATTGAGCCGCAATCACCATAATTTCAACAAGAACTTGCTCACGAGCCATATTTGCTTCAACTGCTGCACGAGCTGGGCTATTTTCCACAGGCATCCAATTTTCCCATACTGCATTAAAGGCCGAGAAATCTCTCGCCATATTTTTAATCCAAACTTGAGCAGATAAAATTTGTGTTTTATTACTGTTGCTGGCTGCTAATAACGTATCAATTTTAGCTAAAACATCTTCAGTTTGCTGGGTAATATCACCTGTTAGGTCATTAGGTACTTGCCCTGATAAATAAACTATCCCTGCATATTCAACACTGTCAGCTAAGCGTGGTTTCGGATTGTTACGTTTGATGGACATGATTACCTCGTTAATCCAGTTAAAGAAATTGGCGTTTTTTGTTCTGTAATTAATTGAGTCAATATTTCCGCACTGCCTGCGGCAAGAGTAAACCCTAAACTGCCATGTCCAACATTAAGCCATAAATTTTTATAGGTTGTTTTTCCTAATATCGGTGGGCCTTTTGGTGTTGAAGGACGTAACCCACACCAGCTTTCAGCATCGTCAATTTTAGGTAGTTCAGGAAAGGTATGTTTAATAATCTTCTTAAGAGCTTGTATTCTATTTTCACGTAAACCATGCTTGTCATAACCAATATCAACCATCGCAGCAATGCGTAATTGCTCATTAAGTTTGGCATAGACAATTTTATTGCCGTAATCAGTCACGTTAATTTTCGGAACAATATGCTCAGCTTGCGGGTATTCGACACTTAGACTATATCCCTTTAACCCTAAAATAGGGACATTAATATTCAGTGGTTTTAATAACTCGCGGCTACCATTACCTGCGCAAACAATAAAATCATCAGCTTGGATAGTTCCCTGGTGAGTGGCTATTCCTGTAATGTCGTTATCTTGTGTAATGAAAGATTCAACACTGTGCTGCAAACAAAGCTTAAATTGCGGTTGCATGAGTAAATATTGCAATAGATTTTTGCAGAATAAATAGCAATCTGCACTCTCATCATCAGGAGCATATATTGCCCCGACTAGTTGAGACTGTATATTTTTTAAAGAAGGCTCTAGTTCAATAATTTCAGTGGGTGTTAATACTTTTTGAAATTGTTTATCAACCGTTTCACTGGCTTTATGAAAACTTTTATTATCACGATGGATAATTAATTTCCCTGATTTTTCCCAAGCAAAATCGGCAATATCACCATTGTTACGCCATTTATTCATTATTTCTTGGCTCAGGAGTGATAAACGTAAAAGATGGGTACCATTAATTTTATTGGTATTACGGTTACAAGCTAATGTAAATTGCGCTAGCCAAGACCACTGTTGTAATGAAGGCGTTATTTTTAAATTTAAGGGGGAGTCATTTTTCCCCATCCAACGTAGGCCTTGTAAAGGAACGCCTGCATCAGCAAGGGGAGAAACATAGCGATAGCTGAGTTGCCCACCGTTAGCAAAACTGGTGTGCATACCGACATCTGTATCTGATTCAACTAATGTTACGGTTTGGCCTGCTTTAATTAATGCATAGGCGGTGCTTAAACCAATCACACCAGCTCCAATAACCACTACATGTTTAGTCATAATAATCCGTAACCTATAATTACCAAGATATTATTATTTAACGGTGAATAAGCTAACTAAACAATTGAGTTTTCATTACTAGAGTATAACTTTTGGTTAACTACTTTGTTTCTTTTCTCAAGTGTGGATGCCAAGGTATTAACATAATTCTGTGCAGCTTTGGTTAATGGTTTATCTGCGCGATGAAAAACGGATACGGCAAGGTGTAAACCTTCTTGTAATGGGTAAATCATCGATTCAGGTAATGTGTGTTCGGCTGAAAAAATATCGGTAATACTGCAACCTAAACCTGCCTGGACAAATTCTGCAGCCATATGATAGGTATGCACACTAATATTCGATTCTGCAAACTCATGACGTTTTTGTAATAGCTGAGATAAAGAATCAGAACCAGGGTGGATCCAACGCTCTTGGTCAATATCAGTGAGCGAGACAGGTGAGTGTAATGGTAATTTGCTATCCACATAAACTAATGGGATATCTGCAATAGGTAAAACGGTAATACCACCTTCAATTTCAAGATTAAAGCCAATACCAATATCGAGATCTTGTTGGGTTAATAACTGCAGAATATCGGTTGTATGATGTGTACCGATCGTAAGTTTGATATTGGGGTGCTTTTTAATAAATTGAGCTGTCACTTCAGGTACTAAGTTTAGCCCTAAGCTAGGTAAGCAACCAATGGCTAATTTGCCTTGCGGATCACGTGATAAGTTTTGCGCTAAAATTCTGAGTTTATCTAAATTATGATAAACTTCCTTCGCTTCTTCAAATAGTAGGTTTGCCTCAGCTGTAGGAATTAACTTCCCCCTTATCCGTTGGAATAATACTAAGCCAAGTTGTTGTTCTGCATGTTTTAAGGCCTTGCTGGCAGCAGGTTGTGAGATATGTAAAACCTCAGCTGCACGAGTTAGAGAACCGCAGGTCATGACCGCATAAAAAATATCGAGATGCCTTAACTTCATTTTCAGAAACCTATTATTTGCCTTTATTCATAGAAACCGACTATTGGTATTAATTCGCATATTCTACCGAAATAATACAAATTAATCTGAACAACTATTCATTTTGTGCTGAAAATGGTGAAAGGAAATTAGGTGGTTTAAATTAAATAGAGATAAAAAGTGAAGGCCAGACTATATACTTGGGTTATAGCCCAGCCTTTATGGTTGTGTACTAGGTAAAATACGTGCCGATTTCGATAAAGATTTTAATTAAGATACTATTTGAAATATCGACAATAAATGCACCCACCATAGGCACCACTAAAAAGGCTTTATGGGAAGGGCTGAATGCTTTAGTGACGGTCTGCATGTTAGCGATAGCGGTTGGTGTTGCACCCATTCCAAATCCACAGTGCCCGGCACTAATAACAACGGCGTCATAATCTTTGCCCATCATTTTAAAGGTAACAAATGTTGCAAATAAAACCATAACCACCGTTTGTACTGCAATAATAATCAGAACAGGGCCTGCCATACTAGCGAGTTGACCGAATTTTAAGGACATTAGCGCCATTGCTAAGAATAATGACAAGGCTACGCTACCTAATACATCAACGGTTGGTTCAAAAACTTCATGTTTAAATATATGTGTTAAGACATTGCGAATAATAATACCGACAAATAAGCACCAAACAAAGGTTGGCAATTGCATGACGGTATCTTTAAAATATTCGCTAATATAGCCACCAACAACAATACAGATAATTAGCATTGAGATGGTTTCAATAACATTATTGGCATTAATTTTACGTTTAACACTCGGTTGTTCGAAAGCTTCAACGATGGTTTCTTTTTCGAGTTCAGTACTTTTAGGGATCGCAACTTTTTTCAATAAATGGCGAGCAACAGGGCCACCAATTAACCCACCGAGGACTAAGCCTAAGGTTGCACACGCCATAGCTAATTCAACAGCACCTGTCACACCATATTTATCAGCTAATATTGGTCCCCAAGCCCCTGCATTACCGTGGCCACCCGTAAGTGTGATTGAACCCGCAATTAAACCAATAAATGGACTTTCATTAAGCATGACAGCCATTCCCATACCAACGGTATTTTGAATAGCAATTAATATAGTCACTGCTATCGTTAATAAGACAAGTGGCTTACCACCTTTTATTAAACGCGAAAAATCTGAGCTTAATCCAATTGATGAAAAGAACGTAATCATCAAAATGCTTTGTAGTGAAGCATCAAAAGTAAATGAATACCCTGCAGTTTTATCAACAATTAATAGAATGATAGCAACAATAAAGCCGCCAACAACGGCTTCAGGGATATGGTTTTTTTGTAGAAAAGGTGTGTATTTGACAACAAACATACCAATCAACAGCGCCAAACAAGCGACTAATAAAGTGTAGCTGGCATCTAGGATCATTATTTTACCTCAAGTTAGTTTACCAGAACTTTCACTGTTGTTATTTAACATTAGCGATAAATTAAGTTACTTTGTGCAACTTTTATTTAACAATGAGTTTTGTTTGGGTATCTATAACTTTTAGTTAACCCTAGCCTGAGTATTAAATGGGTGACAACGAGGTCTTATATGCAAATTTTCTTGGCTAAAAATAGCGAGAGACAGCATGAACAGCAGGTTTTTGTTGAAAGGGATCATTTTGAAGATGGCATGTAAGGATAAAATTGTTTTTTTTGGGAACTCATGTAACTGAAGGCTTATGCTACCAAGTAATTATAAGAAGTGTGATGTACAACATAAAAGAAAATGGACAGATTAGAGTGAAAAATGAGGTAAATAATCCATTATTGGATAATGAGTGAAAATATTGTCTAGCCTATAGATAGGACAATCTTCAGAGATCAGGGGACGGCGTTGCCGTTAGCGTTAAATATACGACCTTTTATCAATAGCAAATCGTTGATGGTTACTTTTGAATATAATAAGTACAAATATAATCATTAAACGCTATTTGATAATTTTGTTTTAGGTTTATATTTGGTTTTTTTTACCATCTTATTGAGATTGTCTAATTTGGATGTTATTTAATAGCTTGTTTTCATAAGTATATTGTCATTACCTTTCTTTTTGAGAAATATAAAAGAAAAATTCACCTGAATATATCGTTAATTAATTTTTTGCTATAGTACCTAATTACAATGGGTTAGATTATATTTTGATTATTTAATAATAAGATGGCATGTAAGTTTAACAGGGTGTTTCAAATCTAAATTTTTTATTTATTAGATAATTTGAAGATTATTTATGGAGTGTTTTAAATGCAAAAAACGATCCGTCAAGTCACCTATGATTTATTACGTAAATTGGGTATTACAACCATTTTTGGCAATCCAGGTTCGACAGAAGAAACATTTTTAAAAGATTTTCCGAGTGATTTTCGTTATATCCAAACATTACAGGAAGCCTCTGCTGTTGCCGCCGCAGATGGTTACGCGCAGGGAATGCGTAAAGTTGCGATGGTGAATGTGCATACTTCCGCAGGGTTAAGTAATGCCATGAGTAATATTTTGACTGCCTATATGAACCGAACACCATTAATTATTACGGCGGGAAATCAAACACGAGAAATGTTATTGATGGAGCCTTGGCTAACCAACATTGAGCCTGAAACGTTGCCAAAACCCTGGGTAAAATGGAGCTATCAACCAGTGCGTGCGGAAGACGTCCCCGCTGCTTTTATGCGAGCGTATGCAATGGCTCTGCAACCACCTGCTGGGCCAGTATTTTTATCTATCCCACTGGATGATTGGGATAAGCCCGCACTAGCACAAGAAGCTGTTGTTCGTTCTGTGCCGCAGCGCATTGGTTATGATCCAGCTCGACTACAAGAGTTTGCTTCAGCACTATCGAATGCGAAGAATCCTGTACTTATTTATGGTTCCGCCATTGCAAGAGGGGAAGGTTGGGATATCGGCATTAAACTTGCTGAAAAATTAAATGCTCCAGTGTGGGCTGCGCCTGCATCTGAACGGCCGCCATTCCCAGAAACTCATCCTCTGTATGCAGGTGGGTTACCTTTTGCGACAAAACCGTTATCTGAAAAACTCGAAGGACATGATTTAGCCATTGTTATTGGAGCTCCTGTATTTAGGTATTACCCTTATGTTGCAGGCAGTTATATCCCTGAAGGACTGAAATTACTACACATTACAGATGACCCAATCGAAGTGGCTAGAGCTCCTATTGGAGATAGCTTGTTAAGTGATGCTGTACTCGCACTAGAAGGGTTAATTAACTTGGTTGCGCCTCGTACTGGGACAAAAACGGTGGAAAAACAACCTCATGGAATGGCACCGTACCCAGCTGCAGCTGAACAAAGCAGTAATAGCCCAACACTGAGTGCAACGCAATTATTTCGCACCTTGAGGGAAGTTTCACCAAAAGAAACCGTCTTGGTGGAAGAGTCCCCTTCAAACCTCGGTGAACTTCATCGTGAATGGCCAATTGAATTTCCTGATTCATTCTATACTTTTGCAAGTGGTTCATTAGGCTGGAATTTACCAGCAAGTGTGGGAATTGCATTAGCCGAAAGGGACAGCGGGCGCCATCGTCCAGTGATGGCAATTATTGGTGATGGCTCTATGCAGTATTCAATTCAAGGCTTATGGAGTGCAGCGCAGCAGAACTTACCTATTGTGTTTATCATTCCAAAAAACAATGAATATGGCATTTTAAAATCATTTGCAGTATTGGAGGAAACACCAGGGGTTCCGGGGCTTGATATTCCAAATTTAGATATCGTGGCTTTAGGAAAAGGATATGGTTGTGCTGCGGTGAGAGCCGAAACGATAGAAGACATTAAGCAAGCCTGTGAAGAGGCATTTAGGCGTAATGGGCCGACAGTGATTGAAGTGCCTATTTTACCGTCAATTCCTCCACTGATTTAACTATGTATCGTTGATTAAATGGCTCCTAATTAGGGGCTATTTACTTCAAAGAGTGAGGCCGCTATTTGGGCAGCTGAATTAATGCCAGTGGAACTGACTTCGATCCTAGTGGTAGCAAAAAACGCCTATTTAACAGGGGATTCTGTTGATTGGGAAAATCAGTTGATGAGTGTCACGCAATGCGCGAATTATTTAGCTGAGCGTATTCGTATTTATTCTTAGGTAGCTTAAATCAATGTGTCTTTTGATGCTTTCTTAATACCAATCAAATGACGTTTGCTTGATGTTTAATGAATCAAAAAGCAAATGGCTTATACTGCATTATTAATTAGAATAGAAAAGCCGACAGTGGAAAAATCGGCTTTTCTGGCACTAATGGTTTAGTGTTTCACTAGTGTTGAGAAATAATAAACAAGAGGTACCGCAAGTATCCACAAGCTAATTGGAATTTCTCTCCACTTGCCAGCAACGGCTTTAATTAAGATATAGAATAACAACCCACCGGCGATACCCGTACCAAAGCTATTAGCGATTAGCGTAATCATCACCATCATTAATACGGGTAAGCCATCGGTAAAATTGCCTAAGTCTACTTTTCGTAAACCACTGAACATATTTAGTCCAATTAAAATCAGAGCAGGAGCCGTGGCTTGTGCTGGGATCATTAATGCGATTGGTGTAAATAACAGCATTAATAAAAACATAAAGGCTGCAGCAAGAGCTGTCATGCCTGTTTTACCTCCAGCCTCTGCCGCCGCTGAGGACTCAATAAGTGCGGTTGCGGCTGGAATACCGACCCATGGGCCTAGTGCTGCAGCAATTGAGTCAACGATAAAGGGACGGTTAATATTGGGCATATTACCTTCTTTATCTAATAAACCAGCTTCTCCGCCAACCGCTAATGTTGTCCCCATGGTTGAGAAAAACTCAGCAGCAAAAAAGACAAATAAGAAAGGAAGAAACGCGATATTTAATGCGCCAATTAAGTCTACATGCCCTAATACAGGAGCTACAGAGTGTGGAATACCAATAAAGCTTTCAGGTAATTTTGTGACACCAAAAGGAATGCCTAAGAGGGTTGCAAATAAAATAGCCCATAAAATTCCGCCCGGTATTTTGCGAGCTTGTAGTGCAATTGCAACGAAAAAGCCAGCAAGTGCAACTAATGCTCCGGGGGAAAGAAAATCACCAAGCATTAATGCATTTGTTTTTGGGTTAGCGAGTACTAATCCTGCATTTCGAAAGCCTAATACGGCAACGAAAAGGCCAATTGATGCAGTTAATCCGAGTTTAATTGATTGTGGGACAGAGCGCGTAACAACTTCACGCAAACCAAATTTAGTTAATAGAAAAAATAAGATCCCTGACCAACAAGCAATGCCGAGCCCTATTTGCCAGTCAATACCTTCACTGCCTGCAAGTGTAATACCGACAAGGACTGAGCCTCCAATACCAGGGCCAACAATAAAAGGTAAGTTTGCATAGAATGCCATTAATAAACTGGCAATGACGAAGACAATAATTGTTCCCGTGGTTGCGGCTCCTTTATCCATCCCTCCAACGGCAAGTAAACCGGGGATCACCACGAGCAAGTAAGCTGCGGCTAAAAAACCGGTCACCCCAGCTAAACACTCTGTTTTTACTGAACTGCCGCGCTCACGTAAAGCAAAGCGCCTTTCTAGCCAACTCCCTGATGTTGGCGTATTTATTGAATTGTCAGCCATTAATTGGCTCTCCTATCATTATTATTAATTTTCTATGCGTGCTTAGCAGTATGGATGACAGCGTCAACGATTTGACGTGTTGTTCCATCCGTTAATCCTAAATCGGTTAAATGTGGGCCTGCATTGCAAGCAAGACAGGTTCCTTCAATAGCCTTAAAGACTCGATAAGGTGGCTCCCAATCAGCGATTTCACTGCTTAATTCACGCAATTGGCGAAATTGAGCAGCCAGCTCAGTTGCGGGTAAATCTGATAGCATACCGGCAATTGGCATAGCGACATGAGCTAAAACCTGACCATTTTGTACTAACGCCATACCTCCGCCACTCTCGATTAATAAATTAGCGGCGATGGCCATATCATCAGGGTCACGACCAAGGACAACGAGGTTATGTGAATCGTGTGAATAGCTAGTCGCAATGGCTCCGCGTAATTCCCCCCAACCCTCAAGTAAGGCTATCTGAGGTAAAGCATCGTGGCGGCCGTGACGGTGTTGAACTCGAATAAGGCTGAAATTATTCGGCACTTGTACCACGCTATTTTTGATTTGTACGTCAATTTCGCCCCATTGGGTAAAACGTGCCCCACGAATATGACGTAAACGCGCACTACCATTATTGATTCCATCAATTTTTAACGTGCAATCATTTGGGGTGATTGGCGAGAGTTGCATGGTGTCTCGCGGTGGTAAAATATCATTATGTGCACTTAATGCATTGATAAGTTGGTTATTTTCTGCAATTTTTTGGCCGGATACATACACGGCTTGTGCTTTCAACGTTTCCAATGAATCGAAGATGACTAAATTTGCTTTTCTCCCTGCAGCAATTAGGCCAAGGTCATGGCGTTGCATGCGTATTGCAGCATTAAATGTAGCAAAGCGTAGTACGTCCGTTGCTGGCATTCCATGCTCAATTAACAGGTTTAATAACGCAATAATGCCACCTTTTTCAATTAATATGTCGGGAGGCACGTCATCCGTGCATACTGTGATTTGTGATGACAAATGCGGTAAGGATTTTAATGTGGCAACAATATCAGGAAGGAGGTAAGGATGTGAGCCACGAATTTGTAATGTAAGGCCCGCACGTAGCTTTTCAAGGGCATCTTCAGCCGAGGTTAACTCGTGATCAGAGGTGACGCCGGCAGCCAGATATGCTTGGAGATCAGCTCCTTTTAAACCTCTTGCATGGCCTTCTATAAGCTTGCCTGATGTAATTCCTGCATTTAGAATTTCTTCCATTCTGTCACTGCCATGGAGCACACCAAACATATCCATGACCTCGGCTACGCCACGAACTTCCGGCCAACTCAGCATGGTTGACATTTCATTCCCAGCAAAGTCTGCTCCAGACATTTCTAAGCCAGGTGTTGATGGCACTGACGAAGGGGCTGCAACCATGACATCTAGCGGTAAATTTCGGCTAGAATCAATAGCATAACGTACACCTTCTAGGCCTAATACATTGGCAAGCTCATGGGGATCCCAAAATACAGCCGTTGTTCCTTGAGCTAGAACTATTTCGGCATAACGTACAGGGGGTAAGTGTGAGCTTTCTAAATGGACATGAGTGTCTATTAAGCCAGGTGAAATGAAATAGCCTGATAAATCATGGGTTTCATTTGCGTCCGTACGGGTTCCAGTAGGATGAACGCTAGCAATTAGGTTGCCGGTGATCCCGATATCTGCAAGGCGAACTTCACCGGTTACCATATCAACAATATTGGCATTAGCGAGTAAAAGGTCAAAAGGCTTTTCGCCTTTAGCAGATTGAATGACGTGACGCCTATTTTGTTCTGTTATGCACATAAAGATACCATTCCTACAATTTATGATTGTTACTTTATGAGCAACGCAAACGTTTGCCAAGATGATAAAATTTATCATGTGATAAGAAATGGTTATAATGAATCGAGATATTGGCTAATCCAATAGAAGTAAAAGAACATTATTATGATAGAACCTTGGCAGAGGCTGCCTGCACTCACGCTCAAACAGCTACAGTATTTTGTGACGTTAGCGAAACTTCGTCATTTTACCGAGACCGCTAATCGTCTAGCGGTAAGTCAACCTGCTTTGAGTAGTGCTTTGCGGCAAATAGAGACGGTTATCGGAGGAAAGCTAATTAATCGCACAGCTTCATCCGTAACATTAACGGAGCTAGGTGCTGCAATTTTGCCACATGCACAGCAAATACTGAGTGTTTCTCATCGCGCATTTAGTGAAATTCAAAAAATAATCGCGGAAGGAGGGGATGGAACATTACGTATTGGCTTAGTTCCTTCCGTAAGTTCTCTGTTATTTCCTGCTGTGCCTGAACTATTAAATCAATATTTTCCGAGGCTTAATATTGAGTTTTATGACCAAACGAATGACGCTTTGATTAATAAACTTATCAATCATGAAATTGATTTCGGTATTGGGGTGTTAGATAGTTCAGTACCTCAGAATTTAGCTATTTTTCCACTACAAGATGACCCTTTTGTGGCTGTTATCCATAATGATGACGCAGTAGCGGATAATAGATTTCATATGCCATGGAAGCTACTCAATAACCGTGATGTGGCTGTATTTTCGAAGGGTAATATTCAACGCTTGGTCGCTGCGACAGTGGAAAGTCACCGTTTAAAATTAAAGATTCGCTATCAAGTGGATTACATTGAAACGCTATATGGCTTAGTTCGCTCAAAACTCGCGATTGCGATTTTACCACAGCTTTATACTGTACATTTACGTGATCCAGAATTGAAAGTTTTACAATTACAACAACCCGAGTTAACTCGTACAGTAGCCTTAATTCGCAATAGCCAACAAACGACGCCGTTAATGGATGAGGTTTTTCAGGTATTGTTAAAAGTATTGCGTGATAATAACGCATAAGTTATATCCATTAAATTGGTAACTACCGCATTTATCGTAAAGTTATTTTATTCGAATAACTGAATAATGGTTTCTAATATCGAAAATAATATTTTAAAGAGCGTCATACAATAGCTCTAATTTTTAGTTAATAAGTCAGGGTTAATGATTTTTGGAATAACATTATGAATACTATACTAAAATATAGCTGTTTTATAACTGTAACTATATTACTTTCCGCTTGTGACGATATGGAACTTTTAAGTGGTAAGGGTAAGTTTTATTATAGTAATCCAAGTACAAACACGATTACGTTTAAGCTAGATGGCAAAGGTTATGATGTTTTACCGGATGATAAAGGCGTTGTTTTACTTTCTAGTGGACCACACCAATTAGTTAGTGGTGAAGGTGACGTGACGGATTTCTTTGTTTTTGAAAATAACTCTGGCGGGATTATTAACCCAAATCATTTTGTTTACTACACCTTGTCTGAAGTTTATGCTGTTGATGGTAAAGAAGATAGGTTTAAACCTGCTAGCTATCCCATTACAATTAATGGGCACGAACTTGAGCTACCGGCCCGCAGTTCTAACGCAACGCTTATTGATGCAAATATATTTAGGTGTAGCTACCCAGTAGGAGAAAGCTTTCCTGACTCAATCACACTCTATGATGATAAGTTAGATGGAAATATTAAATCTAAATGCTTTGATAAACATGAATTAATTGCCTATTTAGATAATGAATATGGGCAAAAATTATTACCGGATCCTGCTAATCATGAAGCTGCAGATTCTATCAATATGGCATTTATATATGAAGTTCCAACTGTTACTTTTGATAATACGGATGTACAGATAAAAGCCGAGAAATTAATTCAGTTAGCTACACGATTAAAAAATACTGATGATGTTGATATCCATAAAGAATTAAACCAAGAATTTCACCATGCTATTACTGCGTTAGTACATGAGCAGGCTCGAAGCGCTTCATCAAACTCTGTTACAGAAAATATAAAGTATAATAATTTTATTCAAGAAATTAATGTAGTAAGAGAACATGGTATTTGGTTAAAACAGTAATTGTTTAAGGGGATATACTACTTATATACTTACTCAGGAAAATTATTTTCAAGTAATAATCTTTGAAATTAATTAAGAAAATGCTTATTAAGTATACAGAGTAATCTTATTTTAAATAACTGATGAAAAAGCGAGATTGGTGCGGTTATATTTATATTAACCACACCAAGGAACTCGGCGATGAATTTATCCATACAATCCGTTTTCACCGTCATATCAGCTGCATTTTTGTTTTTATTTTCCTCTATTGCTAGTAGTACTACTATTATTGATACTAAAAAAGATGCCGATATTTTAGATTTAGTGTTTATTCTAGATAAAAGTGGTTCAATGTCAGGATTCGAAACCGATACAATCGGTGGATATAATAGTGTATTAACTGAAAATAAGGGAAAAAAAGCAAAAACCTACATTACAACTATTTTATTTAATGACAAAACAAGTTTACTTCATAATAGAGAACCCATTGAAAAGGTTTCTAATCTAACACTTGATGATTATCCCGTTGGTGGCTATACCGCATTATTAGATGCGATAGGAGACGGCATTGAAAAAATGCAAGAAAATAGAAAGGTTACAAAAAATAATAATGTTCTTTTTGTGATAATTACAGATGGACAAGAAAATAGTAGCCGTAAATATTCTCAAGCAAAAATTAAAGCCATGATTAAGTCCGCAGAAACAGAAGATAAATGGGATTTTATTTTCTTGGGAGCGAATATTGATGCCATTTCTGAAGCAGAAAATATTGGAATTAAAAGTTCAAATGCCACTGGTTATGTCCAAGATGGGACTGGATACGACAAGGCTTACCGTGCGGTAAATAAAGCGGTGGAAGCTAAACAAAAGTCTGCGCCAATATCAGAGGATTGGAAACAAGAAGTTGAAGCGGATGTGAAGGAACGAAAAAAATAATAATATGTTCAAATCTAGGCAGTATTTTATTATTTAAAATGCCTAATAGTTGATGATAGAGCTGCAAGTAAAGCCCCTATAGCAAAGGTAATAGGGGCTTTTATTCATATCATTATTTAGTTTGCTTTAAGGCTGTAAACATTTTTTCAGCAAGTATGTTTTGTGCCGACTCGATTCCTGGTAATACAAAGTAGTACCCACCACCAAAGGGCTTGATATAGCGTTCAAGCGGTTCACCATTAAGGCGCTTTTGAGTGTCGATAAAGCCTGTTTTTAAATTTTTCTGAAAAGAGACGAAAATCAACCCCATATCGAGAGCCCCTGTTTCGGTTAACCCGAGTGAATAGCTGTAGCTTCTTCGCCTTAGTTTTGCGGTATAACGTTCAGGATTACGGGGGTCTGCACGGCGCATATGGGAATCAAATAAAATACGGTCACCATGAGGGTCTTGGCCAAACTCAGGATCATCGTGCTCCTTTTTCATGCCGATAGGGGCTCCTGAATCTTTATGCCGACCAAAATCATTTTCTTGATCTTCTAATGGCGTTCTATCCCAAAATTCTAAATTAAAGCGAATGAGACGTACTGCTTGGTATGTCCCTCCGTCACACCAAGATGGCTCTTGACTGCCTTTTGTTATCCAAATTAATTCGTTCATCAATAATTTGTCATCAGCGGGCGCATTTCCCGTTCCATCCTTAAAACCAAAAAGATTGATAGGAGTGGAATGGTTATCAATATCTCGTGCCGGTAAGAAGCCGTCGATTTTCCAGAGAGGAAAGCTATATGGAGAAATATGACGCAAAATATCACGTAATGCATAGATAACGCTTTCTTGGCTATTCGCGCATATTTGTAGAAGAAGATCGCCACCATACCATTTCTGCTCTAACCGATCGTTGGGGAAACTGGTCATTTCACTAAGATATTTAGGCTTGATTTTATTTAATCCGAACCGGTTATCAAACAGAGAGTTACCTAAAGCAACGGTGATGGTTAGTGAATCAGGTTGTTGTTGCGTTCCCAGAATACCGGATTCTGCGGGAGGCATTTTATCATTATTGATTGAAGGTGCTTTTTGGGGTTGGGTTAAATCAGCAATGCGTTGGGTCAGTAGAGTAAAAACAGTCTGTAATTCTTCGATGGAATTTGCCGTCATATTAAATGCGATAAAGGAGGCATTTTTGGGTTCAGGCGTCAAAACACCGGCTTGGTGTGGCCCAAGATAATTGATTGCTTTGTCATAAGTGAGTTGGCAATCGGCGATTTTATCTTGTGCTTTTAATGCTGGGGCGGCTAAAACTGCGCTACTAATTGCGAGCATTTTTAGGGCATTACGCCGGGACATTCCGTTGGTTTGCAATATATTTCTCAGTTTAGCTTGCATAAATGTATGCCTTAATATTTATAGTAAACATCGACATCGAGCTCAGCACGTAATTTTGCTAAAGTTTCGGCTTGCTGAGTGAGTAATGAATAAAGCGCCATTTTGTCTTTGAGTTGTAATTGGCTATAAGGTTGATATGTCGTATTTGATAGTTGATATGACTGCATTATTTGGTTAATCAGTTGGTCATTTTTTTGTATTTTTTCAAGGGTCTCTGGCTTGATAAAAGGCTTAATAATTTCAATTATCTTTTGTGACCCTTTTAAATTAGCAGCAATATCAGTTAAATCAGACAAACTGTAGATATTTTCTTTACCGCCCAATTTTGTTTCTAAGATCATTTCAATAAAATCAGCTGAGGCTTGCACGAGCTTAGGAATTTCAATGATTTCAGTTGCTACCCGTTTATACAAATCACGCCCTTTAAGTAATAATTCTTGGTTTGCCGTTGAGGCAAGTTCAGTATTTTTTTGCATAAATAATTGGTATTCAACAAGATGAAACCCCGTAAAGCGGTAATCAGTTTCTTTATCAAGGAAGTAATCGGCTCTTGGATTAATTGTTCTATCCGTATTACCAAATAAAATAATAATCGGGCGTACTGTTTCATAATGTTGGTGAGCCTGAATATACGCGGCTTGGGCTTGTTCTAGCTTTCCTTGTTGTAAACTCTGTTGTAACAATTCCAATTGCGTCACCATTTCTGCCAATTCAGCAGTGGCAAAGGCTAAATAGGTTTGGATAGCATGTTGATATTTTTCAGGAGTAGGAATATCCCCTTTAGCGATAATGATGTTATCCCCTGTTTGTACAGGGGATCTCAGTGCTTTACCTTGAACCAAGTTAGGTAGTGCCATACTGAGTATTAAGCTAATCGAGACCCATTTGATGTTATGCCTCAGTGAGCTAGACATTTTTTTTGCTCCGAGTAAGCAATGGGATCACAATAGCCCAATAAAGGATAAAGGTAATGACACTGAGCCAAATAGGCTGTGAACGATAGGCAAAGAAAGATGAGATAAAATTACCAGCAATACCCGAATCGTCAAGAAATGCAGTTGTATCCCAAGCGGGATAAATTAAAAAATCAGGGATGGAAAAATCATATTCAATCAGTAAGTTAGCGCTTTCTTCTACCCCTTTAAGTAGGAGAGATAACGCGAGGAATAATAGAATAACGCCGGTAACCTTAAAGAAGATAGACCATGAAACTAAACGATTTGTTAATAAGAATGCATAGAGTGTAAGGCCTGCAATTGCAATTCCACCACCGACTTCAATAAAGAAAGCCGATGCATTAGACGCGGTTAACGACATAATAAAGCTAGATAAAAAGACGACGATTTCGCTTCCTTCACGGGCAATGGCAATGGCAATAATCAATGCGGCGCCCCACCAGTTATGGTGAGCCGCATTACGGCTTATTCCTGATTCAATTTCTGATTTCATTGAGCTGCCATGCTTGTTCATCCAATACACCATTTGGACAATCAGGATACAAGCGAGTAGCTCCATAAAAATCATAAACAGTGATTGCCCTGTATCATCAAGGACATTAAATACGCCATAGATGAGAAGTGCGAGTAAGATGGAGGTAATAACCCCAATAGCGACACCGGCCCAAAGGTATTTCATACCATTATGTGCGTCAGGGTGACGTTTAATCCATGCATAAATAATACCAATGACAAGCAACGCTTCAAAACTTTCACGCCACACAACAAACAGAACTTGTCCCATGCTAAATCCTTTTATTTCGCAATGATCTCGCCTTTGGGGTGAGAAAGGTGGAAGTCATCAAAAAAAGTATATGTGCCAGGTTTCAATGGTGCGATAACAACAACAGAGCTTGCTCCGGGGGCTAAAACTTTTTCTTTTCTTAATTGAATACTTTCAAATTCTGCGGGCTCAGTGCCTGTATTGGTAATTTTAATGCGGATAATTGTTTTTGCAGGGACTTCAAGAACTCGCGGGATAAGATCACCATTTTTCATTTCTAATTCGACAGTATATTTTTCTGCAGCAAATGAAGATAGGGGAATTATTGTACAAGTGATAACCAGTAAAAAGCTCAGTAATGTTTTCATTTTGGCTTGGTTTATCCTTTTATAACGACAAACAAAAAAGGGCTTACGCAAGAAAATTCCCTTGGTTAAGCCCTTAACTAATTTAGGTTAAAAAATTAGTAACTACCTTTACGGCCAACACCTGCGTAGTCAAAATCCCAAGAGACTTCGAAAGGTTGGAACCAAGGAGCCACACCCGTTTCTTTATCAATATGACGGCCAAAGGCAACATCTTTATTGTGTGATGGCGGATAGATTTTATAGGTGACACGGTATTTACCATTGCCATCTAATTTGATGTTTTCCCCATAATGAGGGCCATCACTTGCCACCATAGGCATAAATGTGCCTGTTTGAGTTTGTGGTTTATCACCAAGTTTAGTGACTGAATATTCAATGGTTAGGTAAGGGATCCAATCACCTTCTGCAAAGCCATTTGGGTTATCTTCAACAGCGTGGATATCTGCTTCTAAGTGGACATCTGCTTTATCTGCAGCTAAGTGAGACATTGCATGATGGCCTTCTTCGGTATCCATTGTAATTGGTTGTAGGTAAACACCTTGGATTTCCATTCCGTTTTTGATCACAGGGTGACCGAGAGGGTACTCTTGAGCTAATGCTGAGATTGAAAACAACGCGAGACCTGAAACAGCAGCTTTATAGACGAGTTTCATTATTTTCGTCCTTACCATAAGTGATATAGAGCTGTAATGATAATCATTACTATTACTAAAAAACAAGTGGTAATTTACGATAAGTAAATTACTCGTCGCTAAAAATGTTTGTTTTTATATAAAAATCTAAGTGTTAGAAAAAGTTATTATTCTTTGAAAAATAACTTGCTAATAGTGTGTTCTATTAGGCAGTTTATTATTGTCTACATGATATATTTTGAAGGTGTGAATTTTACTGCGAAAGAACACTTCATTCATTTTGTTGAAAATAAAGGTATAGCCATGCAACGACGTTATCTTGACTGCTCTGCTTCAGAAATTGTAAAACTCAATAAAAAGAATTTATTAGAATCAATTAAAGCAAGTGAAGGGCGAATTTTGGTTTCTGAAACCATAGGCACAATTCAACCCGTATTAATGACAGTGACGAATGCTGAATTAGCCGCAAGCCAAGGTGCAGACATTTTATTATTGAATGTTTTTGATGTTAATCAACCGATTATGCAAGGCCTACCCGAAGGGGTTGAACCTGAGGAAATCATTCGCACACTTAAGCATTTAACAGGACGAGCAATCGGTGTTAATTTAGAGCCTGTACCTGAGGGCTTTAATAATCCGACACAAGATGCGCAATGGAAAATGTCAGAAGGGCGATTAGCAACAGTAAAAAATGCTCTTAAATTAAAAGAAATGGGTGCGGATATTATTGTTCTAACGGGGAACCCTGGCAATGGAGTAACTAATCAGGAAATTAACCAGAGCCTTAAAGAGCTTAAAGCTGTTGTGGGTGAAGATATTGTGCTTATTACGGGAAAAATGCACGCTGCTGGTGTTTTAAATGCTTCCGCAGAGCAACTCATCACAGATGATGATATTCGTACCTTTATTAACAATGGTGCGGATATTATTTTGCTCCCAGCTCCGGGAACGGTACCTGGGATTTCATTAGAATTTGTGCAAAAAATGGTAGGTTATTGCCATTCCCAAGGCGTGATGACAATGACGGCGATTGGCACTTCTCAAGAAGGTGCAGATTTACAAACTATTCGGCAAATTGCATTAATGTGCAAAATGGCCGGGACAGATTTACACCATATTGGTGATTCGGGTTATAACGGAATCGCATTACCTGAGAATATTTTAAATTATAGTATTGTTATCCGTGGTGTTCGTCACACCTATTCACGTATTGCTCGTTCGGTTAATCGCTAGTTGACATTTTTAGGTGATTTTTACAAAAATGGTTTGTAGAAATCACCTATTTAACATAAGCTTTTTCTATTATCCTCGCGTTAATTACAGATTATTTTCGATAAAAATTTATACAATTCCCTCAATTCTTCAGGTAAAATTTCGCCCATTTTTTAAAACAATAAAAGAAGTGAGTTATGTCGCAAAATACTAATCCGGTGCCAAAAATTGGCTTCGTTTCACTCGGCTGCCCGAAAAACCTAGTTGATTCAGAACGCATTTTAACTGAGTTGCGCACTGATGGTTACCAAGTCGTTCCAAGCTATGATAATGCTGACTTAGTCATTGTGAATACGTGTGGGTTTATCGATAGCGCGGTGCAGGAATCACTAGAAGCGATTGGGGAAGCTCTGAATGAAAATGGCAAAGTGATTGTCACAGGATGCCTTGGCGCGAAAGAGAACCAAATTCGCGAAGTACATCCAAAAGTTTTAGAAATCACTGGTCCACATAGCTATGAGCAAGTACTTAACCACGTGCACCACTACGTTCCAAAACCTGAACATGACCCTTTCTTGAGTTTAGTTCCA
The DNA here is from genome assembly GCF_028482485.1 of Providencia sp. PROV116. Taxonomy (NCBI): domain Bacteria; kingdom Pseudomonadati; phylum Pseudomonadota; class Gammaproteobacteria; order Enterobacterales; family Morganellaceae; genus Providencia; species Providencia sp. PROV116. Next base: position 65,313 of record NZ_JAMPQO010000008.1, read on the forward strand.
GAACAAGGGGTAAAACTGACTCCAAAGCATTATGCCTATTTAAAAATTTCCGAAGGGTGCAATCATCGTTGTACTTTTTGCATTATTCCTTCTATGCGAGGGGATTTAGATAGCCGTCCAATTGGAGATGTGTTAAATGAAGCTAAGCGTTTAGTCGCTTCAGGGGTAAAAGAGTTACTGGTTATTTCACAAGATACCTCTGCGTATGGTGTTGATGTTAAAAATAAAACGGGTTTTTGGGATGGGCAGCCGGTAAAAACTAGCATGGTGGGGTTATGTGAACAACTTGCTTCACTGGGTGTATGGGTACGTTTACATTATGTGTATCCTTATCCACATGTTGATGATGTCATCCCTTTGATGGCAGAAGGTAAAGTTTTACCTTACCTAGATATTCCATTACAGCATGCAAGTCCCAAAATTTTAAAGTTAATGAAACGCCCTGGCGCTGTAGAAAGAACACTTGAGCGAATTAAGCGTTGGCGTGAAATTTGCCCTGAACTCACCTTACGTTCAACATTTATTGTGGGGTTTCCTGGTGAGACAGAAGACGATTTTCAAATGCTACTCGATTTCTTATCGGAAGCTAAGTTAGACCGAGTAGGCTGCTTTAAGTATAGCCCTGTCGAGGGAGCGAAAGCGAATGAGCTGGCGGATCAAGTCCCTGAGGAAATTAAAGAAGAACGTTATCATCGTTTTATGCAATTGCAACAACAAATTTCTACACAGCGCTTACAAGATAAAATTGGTAAGGAAATTTTAGTCATTATTGATGAAGTTGATGATGAAGGTGCTATTGGGCGTAGTATGGCAGACGCGCCAGAAATTGATGGTATGGTTTATCTTAATGGTGAATTTGGTGTTAACGCTGGGGATATAGTGAAAGTATTTGTTGAGCATGCAGATGAATATGACCTGTGGGGAAATATTGTCACTTCTTAATTTAATCGGAGCGCTCTAAAAGTGCAAATGGCTAACTTAGGTAAATTAAGTTAGCCATTTTGTTTTTACCTCATTGATTTACTGCTTTTAATTGTGGGAAATTGATATATATCAAGTGATTTAAATCTATCAATTAATAACTTGATCTAGAATATAATAATTAAATGCAAAATTGACATAATCAGATAACTCTTATCGAAGAATAAGGAAAACTATGTCGATTCATTTAATATTTCCAACTACAACACCTGTAAAAGAAAGTATTTATAATTCAGATGATTATAAATATATTGTAGAGCTTGCTTATACAACTATTGAAGGCGGATTAGCCTCACTACATGATAATAATATTCGAAGTTCTTTAATTAGCCCTGATGGAAAAACACTTTGGCTTAGTCATGAGTTTGGTGGCAATTTTGAGATAGCAACTTTATTATCTGATAATTTAACTTATGGAGCACAGGCTAAGTTGTATGCTGCGCCAATCGAATTACATGGGATTTTTTATTATCTCGCTCCAGTGTATTCACATGCTGGAGAGCCAGTTCTAGTTGTCGCTTTATCTTCAACTCAGAATAGCTGCAATATTTTGTTTGCACTCACGCAGGCTTTAGCAAGGGAAGCGAGTGGGAAATTGAAATTTCACTATTATGAACAAGAAATTTTTAAGGAAAATAAGGTAGAGCAACGATTCGCTAGCTTGGATATTCATTCAGTTGAGAAAGCTTTGATTATTGAAGTGGCTCAGGCTTGTAAAGGTAAAATTCAAAAAATGCATAAAGTCCTTGATATGGGACGGACAACATTATGGCGCAAACTAAAGCAGTATGAAATTAACATTAAAGATTACAAATAGCTTCTCACATATGCTTGCTTTGGAGCGTAAAAAAAGCGCTTTCGCATGTTTTTGTGGACAACAACAACACATAAAAACAGCGAAGCGCGAAAAATTTACCAACATTTTGAACGACAGTCGATAGATAAATAAAGCGTAATCTATCTGCTTGTGTCGTTACTTGATGCATCGAGAAAAGAAAATGAAAACGGTGCTTATTATGCTTGAGTTAGGTAAGTCTGTATGTCGTTTACAGCCCTATTTTTTTAGATTTGTGATGGATAAATATCGATGAGAAAGCGCATTGTCTTACTAAAAAATGGTGTGATAGGTGCACTATTATTTTAAATGATATTTCAGTAACACAAAAAAGTATTATTTTACAAGTATTAGTAGTTATTATTACGAGTGGAATTATCAATTCACTTAGGTTTCTTTAATCTGTGATAGAGTAGAACTATTGTTTATCACTTATAAAAACAAGTTATTATTTTAAAATTGACAGGATTTTTATCTATATTTATCTAAATTATAGTGCCCTCGGCATTTTTTAGGTAATTAGTTTTTGATGGCTTAGAGTCAAACCACCAGAAACTAATTACGCTATAACAAGATGAACATATCATATAAATTAAATATATTTAGGGTAGGTATTAATGTATTCGTATTCTTGAATAAGTTGTGGCAGTGATTTAATACCTAGTTTCGTATAAATGTTAGAGCGATGAACTTCTACAGTTCTTGGTGATAGTGACAGTTTTTCAGCGGTTTCTTTACTGGTATTACCTTCTAATATCATATCCATGATTTCTCGTTCTCTAACCGAAAGACGGTTAAATTTATCAGAGAGGTAGGTATATTTCTTATACTTTTTATACATATTTAAAAATAATTCTGTTGCGTTACTAATGGAGTTTAAAATTTCAATGTCCTTGAAAGGAAAAGTGAAAAAATCAAAAGCTCCGGCTTTAAAACTCTCACGGCACAAACTGATAGAAGGTTCTTCAGCAAGCACAATGAATGGAACAATACCAAATGAATTATTTATATTGTTTAATCGACTAATACGACTTTCATCATTGTTTAAGAATAATAAAATACATTCTTTTACATTATCCTCATCAGGGTAAGTATAACTACTCATAAACACTTCTTCGTTATTATAGAATCTAAAGATAAAACCAAAAGATTCCATCATTAGTTTCAGTTTATTCTTAAAGACATTATCACTTTCTACGATTACGTGAATGGTGTTATTCATCACCATACTCCTGTTGAACTGATTTGATATTCATACCAATCTGATTAAATACGTAGATAAATAAAGTGAAATTAAAATTTCACAATAATATTTTCTACTGTTCGTTGTTCTTTTTATTAGTGTATTACTGACCTTAATTTATATTAAAAACATCATCTAGTTAAATTTAATATAAAAATAGAAACAATAGTTAAAGTTTGTGTCATTGGGTAATATTCGATTAATGACGTGTAACATGTTAGGTGAACTTACTTATTAAATGTGTTTTTTAACATAAATTAATAGATAGAAATATTGTTAAAGCTAATCAATAATATCTTAAATCATTAGTCATAAAAAGTCTTAGATGTACACTTTATGCTGTTTTCTTAGGTGATAGTACTTAACTTGTGAATTGACGAAGATTAAGTGCTTTTTATATCTAACATGTTAAAATTTACTCTAACCTAGTTTCGATGAGTGAATATACTTAATGGCTTCTTTAAAGGACGTAGCTCGACTTGCAAATGTTTCATTGATGACAGTATCACGGGCAATTAATAGTCCTGAATTACTCAAGCCTGAAACCTTGAAACAGGTCCAACAAGCTATTGAGTCACTCAATTATGTTCCTGATTTTTCTGCTCGTAAGATTAGGGGAAAAAGTTCTAGGGTTTCCACAGTTGGCGTTTTGGCCCTTGATACAGCAACAACTCCGTTTTCTGTGGAAATCATTCTTTCAATAGAGCAAACCGCGAGGCAATTCGGCTGGAGTAGCTTTGTTGTTAATATTACCTCCAGTGAAGATAGTGAAAGAGCTGTCCGACAATTATTATCCCAGCGGCCAGATGGTATTATTTATACTACGATGGGCCTTCGAGAAGTGACTATTCCTGAAGGATTACATAATAATCGTTTGGTTCTTGCCAATTGTATAGATAAAAAAGGACAGTTTCCAGCCTATGTACCAGATGATTTTAATGGTCAATTGAATGCAGTTAATCGCTTAATAGAGAAAGGGTATCGGAATCCTCTTTGTCTTTATATCCCGCAAGAAACACTTGCTGGAAAAACGCGCCGTGAAGCGGTGGAATCTGCGTGGGCAACGGCTAATTTACCGCTAGAATCGCTTCAGCAATACCATTTAGAGTTAGGTGATGAACACTATTTAGATGTTATAGCTTTAATTAATAGTCACTTTAAGAATAAAAAGCCGGATTTTGATGTCATTATTTGTGGAAATGACCGTATTGCATTTTTAGCTTACCAAGTACTACTTAGCCGTGGTTTACGTATCCCACAAGATATCGCAGTACTTGGCTACGATAATATGATAGGTGTTGGAGAACTATTTTATCCACCATTAAGTACGGTTGTGTTACCGCACTATCAGTTAGGTCAACAAGCCGCTTTGCACATCATCGAAGAACGGCAGCAAAATAGTGTTGAATATGTTGCTTGCGACTTGTTAGAACGTAATTCTTTTTAGTTTCGCCGAGAAGGCAAATCGAATAGACAGTTATTCAATCGCTTTCTTGAGTTCCCAATAAATCGCTTTTTCTAGCTTAGCCTGGTGATTTATTGCAAATAATCTTAAATCTCGTTCACTTTGGTGTGGGTAGATACGGCAACTAAAATTGAGTTCACCATCATTAATAAATACTTCCAAGCTAGAGTGGTCGATAAAAGCATTTATTTTAAGTTGATGACCTTGCGGTATTGGGGCACAGCGATTATCACTAATGGTATATTCAGGGTAATGACGCATTAAGGTTAATTGCTGACTTTGGTTATCAACATAGAACTGCACGCCGTATCCTATCCAAAAGCCAAATTTTTCAGCTGGGCTTTGCTGTAAATCCCAAATAAGTTCTATTTCACAACTTGTCGCATTTTCATTCAACACCATGGTGCTGTTTTTGGCTAACATTGTTGCGGAAAAATGACTTGCAGACTGGCGTAATGATTTCAATTCCTCTATAGGTTTAGAGATAATTTTACCTTGCTCATTCAGTGTTAGCTCTCTAGGTAAAGTAAAACACCCTGACCACCCATGTTTTTGCGTGGGCATATGACTTTCCCACATATCCATCCAAGCGATAGCAATACGACGGCCATCTTTAGCTAAAAAGGTTTGAGGTGCGTAAAAGTCTTGGCCAAAATCAAGCTCAGTAAATGAATGTGAAATTTGATAAGGTAAATTAGGTGACCAATTACCAACCAAATAGCCATTTTGAAATAAATTTCGATATTGATAATTTTTTGCTTTTTTTCCTTGAGGAGAAAAAAGGGCAATAACTTTTTCGCCTAATGGAAAGAAATCAGGACACTCCCACATATAAACATTATTGTCGTCAGTTTTTGCTAGGATTTGATAGTTTTGATCCCAATTTAATAAGTCAGTAGAGTTAAATAAGAGGATTTGCCCTTGATCTTGAGAGTCTCTTGCACCAACCACCATCCACCATTTACCATCTTGTTGCCAAACTTTAGGATCTCTAAAGTGCATATAGCCATCAGGGGAAGGGAGTACAACACCTTTCTTTTCGAAATGAATACCATCTTCACTGATTGCAACACACTGTGATTGGATGATTTGGCTGTCATCACCTGGATTTGCTAACCAGATATGGCCTGTGTAAAACAAATACAATTTGTTATCGTAACTAATTGCGGAGCCTGAGAAACAACCATCTCGGTCATAATCTTCACTTGGTGCTAACGCAATGGGTTGGTGTTGCCAATGGACCATATCAGTGCTTGTTGCATGGCCCCAATGCATGGGACCCCAAATCGCACTAAATGGATGATGTTGATAAAAAGCGTGGTATTGTCCTTGGTGATAGATCAAACCATTAGGGTCATTCATCCAGCCTACATAAGGGGCAAGGTGGTATTGTGGGTAGAACTGCAAGTTTATGTTTTTTCTTGCTGTTTTGATGGTTTCGTTGGCTAATTCAAGTTGTTTTTTCATTATGGCTTCCTGAACATTTTTCGATCGCGATAACAAAATGGGCACATGAAATTCAATAATAGGTGCGTTTATTTGCTGGCTTCTTTATACTTAATGTTAACGTTAACAGTTTGCGTTTACTAGTTTTATTTTCATGAGTTGGTAATGTGTTATTTATGAATAAGAATAAAGGTTAAAAATATAAAACTCGCAAAGGAGATATAATGAAAGTTTGGGCATTAGGGGATGCAGTTATTGATTTAATTCCTCTTCAAAACATGCAATATGAAGCTTGTGCTGGTGGTGCGCCTGTAAATGTCGCCGCTGGGGTTGCACGCTTAGGGCAAAATAGTGGTTTTATTGGACGAGTCGGTGAAGAAGCTTTCGGGCATTTCATGCAAAAAACCTTATTTGATATAGGGGTTGATACTAGTGCGATGGAGTTTGATGAAAAGTACAAAACAAGTACTGTTCTCGTCTCACTGCATGAAAACGGAGAACGTGAATTTTCTTTTTTAGTTTCTCCTTCGGCTGACCAATTTTTAACGACAAATAACTTACCGCAATTTGGTCATGATATTTTGCATTTTTGCTCATTAGCTCTAGTGCATCACCAATGTAGAGCGTCTCTATCAACAGCTATCGAACAACTAAAACTCGCTGGTGGGTTACTGAGTTTTGATATTAATATTCGTCCACAAATGTGGTCTGATCCCGATGAAATGCACCAAGTTGTTGATAATTTTGCAAAACGAGCGGATATTTTAAAACTTTCTGATGATGAGCTGCTGTGGTTAACGCAAGAAAGTCGTTTTGAAAATGCAATCGCCAAATTGCAAAGCTATCCTGCCCAATTAAAAATTGTTACTCAAGGGGCTAAAGGTTGTCAGGTGTTCACTTCTTCGATTCAAATGGCCGTAAGTGCTTATTTAGTGGAAAGTATTGATACCACAGGGGCTGGCGATGCATTTATGGCGGGGTTATTGGCGGCCATTTCACAATATGGTCTAGTCAACGAAAAAGAGGGGCTGATGAAGGTCATTTCGCAAGCTACTGCTTGTGGTGCATTGGCGACAACCAAAAAAGGTGCTATTGCCGCAGCGCCGACACAAGAGGAATTATGTGCATTTATGCAGCAGCAACCACCATTACATCAGCGTGATGTTTTTTGATGAAGATATATGCAGCGAGTAAATAAAAGGTAGCGATATAGTTACCTTTTATTTTAAGAATACTTGATATAATTCAACCTATATTATGATGTTGATAAGTTTTATTTTTTGCATTTTGGCGTATGATAAGTAGCTAATATTATTTAATCAGATTTTATTGTGGATAAATTATGTTGCTTCGCTCGGGAGTAGCTCTTGCTATTTTTTCCTATATCTTATGGGGAATCACACCATTATTTTATCGTTTACTTCCCGGAGCGGAACCTTTAGAGCTACTTGCAGAACGTCTTATTTGGTCTGTGCCTATACTTTTTTTTGTTCGCTTAATTATTAAAAATAAATCTTTATGGCTCGAGGTATGGTCTGATAAACGGTCGATAATTTTGTGTTTATTTAGTTCGTCTGTTATGGCGATATCTTGGACAACATTTACCTACGCATTAACTCATGGACAGGTGTTAGCCGCGAGTCTTGGGTATTTTATTAACCCATTATTCTCTATTCTACTTGGTGTTTTGTTCCTTCGCGAACGGCTTGTTTTTGCAGAAAAAATGGCTGTTATTTTTATTTGTGCGGGGGTTGGTTACCAAATTTGGCAGTATGGTGAATTACCTATTTTAGCGTTAGTTATGGGGAGTGCTTTTGCGGTATATGGATTAATCCGTAAATTTATTCGATTTGATGTGATTACGTCTTTATTTCTAGAAGCGCTTTGGTTGCTGCCCATTGCAATAGCGATCTCTTGGTGGTTAGCTTCTAATGGTTTAAGCGCTGTGGCGCAAGGGGATTGGCAAATTAAAATTCTTTATATGTTAGCGGCTCCAGTCACGATCATTCCTTTGCTCTTTTTTACTGCGGCAATTAAACGAACGTCATTAACGGTGATAGGTTTAGCACAATATATAGAACCAACAATTCAATTCTTATTAGCCGTATTTTTATTTAATGAGCTATTTGATTGGGTCAAAGGAATTAGTTTTTCACTTATTTGGATTGGTTTAATATTTTGTGTGTTAGCTATCATACGCAAACAGTATATTAAATTTTCTCATAAAGAACCCTTTATTACAGGGCGTGACAAAACACCATTAGATTAAAATAATTAATCATATTATCAACAGATTATAAATTTTTTGTCTTATGGTTTTTTTCCTTGATAGTAAAAGCAAACGGTTGCGTATATAATTGGCAGTAACTTTTTTGTCGGTAAGGTTATCAATCATGAATCAATTAGGTACTGCGCTGTGTAAATCTGCAACAAAAGTCATGTTGTTAGGTGCTGGGGAGCTAGGCAAAGAAGTTGCGATTGAGTGTCAGCGGTTGGGTATCGAAGTTATTGCGGTTGATCGCTATGATAATGCGCCAGCGATGCATATTGCACACCGTAGCTATACAATAAACATGCTTGATGGCGAAGCGCTGAAGCAAATAGTTTCAATTGAAAAACCCGATATTATTGTGCCTGAAATTGAAGCGATTGCGACACAGGTATTAATGGAACTGGAACAACAAGGACAAAAAGTGGTTCCGTCTGCGAAAGCAATTGTTCTTACTATGGATAGAGAAGGGATCCGCCGTTTAGCCGCAGAAGAGTTGAAATTGCCAACATCAGAGTATCAATTTGTAGACAGTAAACTCGATTTTATCGCAGCAGCAGAAAAAATCGGCTTTCCTTGTATTGTTAAGCCAGTGATGAGTTCGTCAGGGAAGGGGCAAAGTGTGATCCGCTTTCGAGACGAATTAAATCAAGCTTGGGATTACTCACAGGAAGGTGGTCGAGCAGGTCAAGGCCGTGTAATTGTTGAAAAAATGGTTAATTTTGATTTTGAAATTACATTATTAACGGTCAGTGCAGTGGATGGGATTCACTTTTGTGCGCCAGTAGGGCATCGACAAGAAAAAGGGGATTATCGTGAGTCTTGGCAGCCACAGTACATGAGTGAGGTGGCGTTGAAAAAAGCGCAGGATGTTGCTGAGAAAATTGTTACCTCTCTGGGGGGCTACGGAATATTTGGTGTTGAATTATTTGTGTGCGGTGACGATATTATTTTTAATGAAGTTTCGCCTCGTCCCCATGATACAGGCATGGTGACGCTGATTTCACAAAATTTATCTGAGTTTGCTTTACATGTTCGTGCATTTCTTGGCTTCCCAATCGGTGTGATCCGCCAATATGGACCAAGTGCGTCCGCGGTTATTTTACCTAGTTTACAAAGCCAAAATGTGATTTTTTCAAATATTGGTGCAGCATTGGGATCGGATACTCAATTACGGTTATTTGGTAAACCTGAAATTGCAGGAACTCGCCGGTTAGGTGTTGCTTTGGCAATTGCAGATTCGATTGAAAGTGCATTAGAGCTGGCGCAAAAAACCGCTAATACAGTGTGTGTTTCTGGTTGATTTTAATGAAGTTAGTGCTGAACATTTTTGTTTCGCTACTGCTTTTTATATTATCCCAAATAATTGAGGTTACATCTGGTTTGGCTAATGGGGTTTGATTGGCACTAATAACGGGGGTTCCACCTAATAATTGAATGCCAATAGCCCCGTTAGAGTGCTCGTCATTAAAGAAATTATTATTAATCGCTAATCCAGCCAGATTGATAGAGTAAGGTAGCTTATTGACTAACTTAACCCCATTAGCATTTTGAGTTACGTAAATATTTTTAAATGCATCTTCTTGGGGCTGAATTCTTACTAATTTGAATCTTAAGGTTATTCTTGTACAAGATTTTATTTACCCTTATTCCTAGTTTCATTGAAAGAGATATCCGCTATCTTTAATAAGCGAGTATTTATTGGAGTAAGATTGGTGCGCTCCACTTCTTACTATAATCCGGCGTAAAAGTAGAATAAGGAAAGTGATGATGATTCGTTATGTCGCTGGCTTAATGTCATTAGGATTAATGTCTTTTTTATCAACAGCACAAAATCTTGAACAGCAATTTAGCTTATGGGTGGAAAATAAAAAAGATAAAATCGAGTGTTTTGAACCGCAATCATCATTTAAGTATTGCTTAGGTGAACGACCAAATAGCGGTTTGGCTGTTTTTGACCAGAAAGGGCAAGAAGTTTACCAGCTTTATTATTTTGACAACTGGCCAGATGAAGCACAGGACGGGGTATATCGAATTCGTAAAGAAAATAAAATTGGTTTTGCAGATGCGATATCAGGGGAAGTCGTGATTGATGCAATTTATGATTGCGCATATCCCTTTGAAGCAGGGAAAGCGAAAGTCGGTATCGGATGTGAAACACAAACTGATGGTGAGCACAGTTGGTGGGTTGGTGGTAATTGGACTACGATTACACGATAAACGTATATAGATATCATAAGGTTTCAGGTAACTCAGCTTTAGGTTTTTACGTTATTAGTGAAATTTACTCACAATAAACGTCATTTTAACCATGCATACTTCATTTTTTAACTTATTGAAAACAAATTGAAATTGTAATGCAGATCACGTTTTTAAGCTCATTTGACCTCCCTAAAAACCATTCAAAGTAAAAAACAAACCGCTTAATTCCATATGGCACCACTTAGCATAACTTTAGTCATTTGCTGAGTGTAATTTCATACCATATAGACCATGGCAGAGCTCAATTTTTTGATTCAATACAGTTCAACCACTGCCAATTAAAAACCCATCAACGATAAATGATAAGCAATGAAAACACAGCGATATCGTTTTTTATGATGGCTAATACAAAATCAATGGCATGTTCGTTTTACCTCAGAAGGGTGTTCTATGAACAAAAATGGTATTTTAAAGCACATTCCGTGGATGATCCTTGGGATAATCGGTGCGGTCTGTCTGGGGGTAGTTGCACTCAGGCGTGGTGAGCACATCAGTGCTCTTTGGATTGTCGTCGCTTCTGTGGCGGTGTATCTCATAGCATATCGTTATTACAGCTTATATATCGCTAAAAAAGTGATGAAGCTGGACGAAACACGTGCGACTCCAGCCGTCATTAATAATGACGGGTTAAACTATGTTCCGACAAATAAAAACGTTCTATTTGGTCACCACTTTGCCGCGATTGCAGGGGCGGGGCCATTAGTCGGACCTGTTCTTGCTGCTCAAGTCGGCTATTTACCCGGCACCTTATGGTTACTTGCAGGGGTTGTGTTAGCCGGTGCAGTGCAAGATTTCATGGTGTTATTTATTTCATCACGTCGTAATGGTGCATCATTAGGGGAAATCGTTAAAGAAGAGCTAGGCCCAATTCCGGGAACGCTGGCACTCTTTGGGTGCTTCCTAATCATGATCATTATCCTTGCTGTATTAGCATTGATTGTGGTGAAAGCCTTGGCAGAAAGCCCATGGGGTGTCTTTACTGTTGTGTCAACGGTACCAATCGCCTTATTTATGGGGATATATATGCGATATATCCGACCAGGGCGTGTTGGTGAGGTTTCTGTCATTGGTATCGTCTTGTTAGTTGCCTCTATCTGGTTTGGTGGTGTGATTGCTCACGACCCATACTGGGGCCCAGCACTGACATTCAAAGACACGACGATTACTTACGCGTTAGTAGGTTATGCGTTTGTCTCTGCATTATTACCTGTATGGCTAATTTTAGCGCCTCGTGACTATTTAGCGACATTCTTGAAAATTGGGGTTATCGTTGGTTTAGCGATTGGTATCGTTATTCTAAACCCTGAATTAAAAATGCCAGCAGTGACGCAATTTGTTGATGGTTCAGGTCCTGTTTGGAAAGGTACTCTATTCCCATTCTTGTTTATTACCATCGCTTGTGGTGCGGTATCCGGTTTCCATGCGCTCATTTCTTCAGGGACAACTCCGAAGTTATTAGCAAATGAAAAAGATGCGCGTTACATCGGTTATGGTGCGATGTTAATGGAGTCATTTGTTGCGATTATGGCTTTGGTCGCGGCTTCTATTATCGAACCTGGCCTGTATTTTGCAATGAATACGCCGCCAGCCGCATTAGGTATTACCATGCCTAACTTGCATGAGCTGGGGGGGCCAGATGGCGCGGCTATCATGGCTCAACTGAAAGATGTATCTGTTCATGCAGCAGCTACAGTGAGTTCATGGGGCTTTGTGATTTCACCTGAACAAATCATGCAAACTGCGAAAGATATTGGTGAGCCGTCGGTATTAAACCGAGCAGGTGGTGCGCCAACATTAGCGGTGGGTATTGCGTTTGTTTTCCACGAAATCATGCCTGCGGCAAATATGGGCTTCTGGTATCACTTTGGTATTCTGTTTGAAGCTCTGTTTATCTTAACCGCATTGGATGCAGGGACTCGTTCAGGCCGCTTTATGCTGCAAGATTTATTGGGTAACTTTGTTCCATTCTTGAAGAAAACAGATTCACTGGTTGCTGGTATCATAGGTACAGCTGGTTGTGTTGGGCTGTGGGGTTACTTATTGTACCAAGGTGTTGTTGACCCACTGGGCGGTGTTAAGAGCTTATGGCCTCTGTTTGGTATCTCGAACCAAATGTTAGCAGCGGTTGCTTTAGTCTTAAGTACAGTAGTGCTGATTAAGATGAAACGCAGTAAATACATTATGGTGACTGTATTACCTGCAGTATGGCTATTAATCTGTACAACTTGGGCATTGGGACTGAAATTATTCAGTGATAACCCACAACTGGAAGGATTCCTATACTTAGCGAAATCTTATAAAGATAAGATTGCGGCAGGTGGTGCAGAGTTAACTGCACAAGAAATTACTAATATGAATCATATTATTATTAATAACTACACCAACGCAGGGCTGAGTATTCTATTCTTGGTGGTTGTCTACGGTATCATTTTCTATGGTATTCGCGTTGGGATGAAAGCGCACAAAAACCCAGAGCGTACAGACAAAGAAACACCTTATGTTCCTGTACCTAAAGAGGGCGTGAAAGTTTCATCTTCACATTAAGTCACCCTTCAACGAAATTGAACATCGGAAGATGTTCGGTAAATGAAAGGTCGCCCTACATTGTGTGTTCATGATGTAGGGCATTTGTATTGGAGAGGCTGATGTTTGGAAATCTCGGCAAAACAGGAAAATACCTCGGGCAAGCAGCACGCATGCTAATTGGTATTCCTGATTATGATACCTATGTGCAGCATATGAGTGATAATCACCCAGATAAACCTGTGATGACCTACAAAGAATTTTTTCGCGAAAGACAAGATGCACGGTATGGTGGTAGCGGTAAAGGCGGATTTCGCTGCTGTTAATCAATGAAGTGTGAGGGCAATAATGAAACCTATTAGCGTAACAATTTTAACCGGTTTTCTCGGGGCTGGTAAGACGACTCTCCTTAGCCATATTCTTCATGCTGAGCACGGTCATAAAATTGCAGTGATTGAAAATGAGTTTGGTGAAGTCCCCATTGATAACGCAATAATTGGTGATCGTGCGACACAAATTACCACATTAAGTAATGGCTGTATTTGTTGTAGTCGTTCGAATGAATTAGAAAATGCCTTATTAGACCTATTAGATGGCCTTGATAATGGAAAATTAGACTTTGAGCGTCTCGTCATTGAGTGCACTGGAATGGCAGACCCAGGCCCGATCACTCAAACTTTTTTTTCCCATGAAGTCCTATGCGAACGTTATGTGTTAGATGGCATTATTACACTAGTGGATGCTGTTCACGCTGATAAACAATTGAATGATTTTGCCATTGCTCAAGCGCAAATTGGCTATGCAGATCGCATTTTATTGACCAAAACAGATATTGAGCCGAATAACGAAGCTTTAATTGAACGTTTACAACGTATTAATGCGAGAGCACCGATTTACCCAGTTATTCAAGGTGATATCGACCTGAGTTTATTATTGGATATCGAAGGGTTTTTATTGGATTCACAGTTGAATGTCAAACAACCGACATTCCGTTTCGCGCCTAAACAACAAAATGAAGTCGGCTCGATTGTCCTTGAATTTAATTATCCTGTTGAACTGATGGCCGTTTCTCAAGTAATGGAAGACCTATTACTCGGTTTTGCAGATAACTTACTGCGTTATAAAGGAATTCTTTCCATTATGGGTGAACCAAAACGCTTATTATTCCAAGGTGTTCAACGCCTCTATAGTGCGGATTGGGATAGAGACTGGGAAGTTGATGAACAACGCCGCAGTGTATTAGTGTTTATTGGTATTGACCTACCAGAAGATATAATTCGTGAAAAATTCGCAGCCCTAGAAGTTAATTCAAAATAGAACAATTCAAAAAAATAATTTCAAAAAAGAAATTCAAAACGAAATTCAAAACGAAATTCAAAGTCATTAGCGGCGTAGCAAGGCGGCAAAAGAGCCAATCCCTAGGAGCATACACAAGTATGTGACTAGGGTTGGCGAATGTAGCCAACAATGCTACGGCGTTAAGGGCGAAGAATTAGCGACGTAGCAAGACGGCAAAAGAAATAATCCCTAGGAGCATACACAAGTATGTGACTAGGGTTGGCGAATGTAGCCAACAACGCGACGGCGTTAAGGGCGTGCTTTAGCGGCCATAATTTCAATAATCTGCACGTCAGTATGTTTCATTGAACCCGCGGCTAAAGAACATAAATTGGCAATAGATTGGTCGACATCATCAGACACAATACCATCCGACCCTCTAACACAGCTATTATCTAATGCCATTAGCACGGCTTTATAAGCGGCACTCGCACTGGTTGACACCTTCATTGCACAACTGTTTGATGCGCCATCACAAATCATACCACTAACATCACCAATCATACTGGAAATTGCCATTGCAACGACTTCATAGCGGGATTCTAGTAACCAAGCAATGCCCGCGGCAGCTCCCATCGCCGCTGTTGTCGCAGCGCACAATGCCGATAATGCAGGAAGCTGGTTATGAATGTAGATTGCCATCAGATGGGAGAGCATCAATGCACGAGCCAGTTGTTCTTCTGAAGATTGTAGGTAATCAGCAGTCACAACAACAGGCATGGTGGCTGCAATACCTTGGTTGCCTGAGCCGGAGTTGCTCATTGCGGGTAATACGGCACCGCCCATGCGCGCATCTGAGGCGGCAGAGGTGCGGATCATAATTTCTGACATTAAGTCTTTTGAAAGCAGGCCACGGTCTCGCTGGGTTTGTAATGTTTTACCGATATGTAAGCCATAAACGTTGCGTAAGCCTTCTTGAGATAAAGCTTCGTTTAAATGTGCGGCTTCAAGAATAAAACGAATATCCTCTAAAGGTGCTTCGGTAGCAAATTGATAAACAGACTTAGCGGTGACGGGGGGCAGAGGGACATCAGCCGCACAGTCAACGGGCGATTCATGGTGAGGTTGAGCTGTTGTGGCATCAAATACGGTATGATTGTTATGAACGATTTTAACAATATTGGTATGCGACCCTGCAATGATGACGGTTGCGGATTCAGTTTGTGTGTATGCCGTGGCTTCAGAGTAGATAACATCATCACAAGGGTGTTTGATATCTACAGTAATAGCTCCTTGCGCTAACATGGTTTTACTCAAAGCAATGGCATCCGCGGACGCTGATTTTAAAACTTCTAAACCTGCATCGGCATCGCCCCCAACAGCACCAAGCGCAGCTGCGATAGGTAGACCTACCATACCTGTCCCGGGGACGGTTACACCCATGCCATTTTTCATGAGGTTAGGAGAGACAAAAGCACAGACACGGATCACTTGCCCATCAAGAAATGAAGCAGCTTTAGCAGCAGCATATGCCAATGAAATTGGCTCAGTACAACCTAAGGCAGGTTTTACTTCTTGTTTTACTGCTTTGATAAAATATTGCCAAAGTAGTGGTTGTGATTGAGCATGCATGGCAAGTCCCCTTAATAAAATCTTTTTCGATTTTATTATTTTAAACAACAGTCTGGAGAAAAACTTCACTAAGTTAGGGGATTTAAAGAGAGTGAAGAGAAATATTATCTCTAATTTGAATTATAAAAATGAAAAAATTCTAATTTTGAGCCTGGTCACAAAAGTCCTGCCTATAAAATTCGGCAGGACTGAGTGATAACGGAACAGATTAGCTTTCTACATCAAGACGTTTACTTTGCCACTTACGTGAACGCCAGCGCCATGCATTCGTTAAGCCGCGTAACCATTCATCAGCAAAGAAACCTAGCCAAATACCTAAGAGACCCATCTCCATTTTTATGCCTAAGAAGTAGCCTAATGGGATAGCGACGCCCCACATAAAAATAATGGCGGTACACAGAGGAAAGCGGGCATCACCTGAGGCACGTAAGGCATTCACCATCACGATATTAATTGTTCTGCCGGGTTCTAAGAACACCGAAAGTAAGAACAATGGCAGCAATAATTCAATAATACCGTGGTCGTCCGTAATATTATTTAGGATAGGATCACGGAATAACCAAAAGGCAATAACGACACCAATTGTTACGTAAAAACCCATTTTGAGGCTTTTTACTCCGCGCCTAAAGGCATCTTCAAAGCGTTTTGCTCCAACAAGATGGCCAACCATAATTTCATTACCAATACTGATAGAGATACCGAACAGCATGATAAATAATGACAATTGGAAATAGAGTGTTTGTGCTGCAAGAGATGTTTCTCCCATGAGACCGATAAACGCAGATGCGGTCATAAAATGGAGGATCCAAACGAGGTTTTCACCGGCGGAGGGTAAGCCAATATGTAAAATTTTACCCAACATTTTTCGCGACCAGTGTATTAGCATCATTGGGACAAATTTAATCCTCAACCCATAAAACAGTAGGCAGAAGAGTAAAATAACGGCAACAATACGCCCAACGACAGTTGACCAAGCAACGCCCTCAAGGCCATATTGTGGTAACCCAAAGAAACCATAAAGAACAATGATGTTACCAAACACGGTAATCACATTAGCGATTAATGTGACCCACATTGCAGGCTGTGCTTTACCATAAACTCGCAAGCATGCGGCTAAAATAATTGAAATCGCTTCAGGAATTAAACATATCCCTAAAATACGTAAATAAGTATAACCATCAGCCATTAAATGTGATGGCATATTCATGATAGTTAGAATGCTATAGCCAAAAAATAATGCGACTAGCGCGCTAGAAAAACCAAGAATAAAGTTAAACGCGATTGAAATATGAATTGCTTGGCTGGCTTTTTCTCTGCGGCCTGCTCCTAAGTATTGGGCAATAACAACGCTACACCCCACACTTATAAAGTTAAAAATAGTAATAAATAGGTCAAACACTTGGTTTCCCACCCCCATAGCAGCAAGGTAGGCAGTAGAAACGTGGCTAACCATATAGGTATTAATTAATAATGTGGCCAAATGAAGAAAAATATCGATAAAAATTGGCCAGCTGAGCGAAAAGAGTGACCGCTCAGTCACATCAGATTGATGCATTGAGAACCTTTATATATTCATGAATGTTAGGGAAAGCTTGTTGAGTGGCTAATTCTACATGGATTTCAACAATGAAAATAGGGTTAAAATGCATCTGATTTAATTAGGCTAATGTTTTGTTTACTTTTAATTATTCTGTTAAATTTAATTTCGCTATATACCCTAAATAATTCGAGTTGCAGGTAGGCGACAAGGGAAGATAGGTGGGGAACATAGATAAACTATGTGACTCGGCGAGCTGAGCGTAGTCACTTATACCTCAACGAAAAGCGCTGCAACTTGAAGGATTACGGGTATAAATAATTTAATAAGCAACATCAGCACGGTATAGGAGTAAAAATGACAAAAATTAAAGCAGCAATAGTGGGCTACGGTAATATTGGCCGCTATGCACTAGAAGCTGTTCTGGCCGCTGAAGATTTTGAGTTAGTCGGGGTAGTTCGTCGCAATACACAAGATATTCCCGCTGAACTTTCAGCCTACAAAGTGGTTGATGATATTGAAAAACTAGGAGAAGTTGATGTTGCGCTACTCTGTTCACCTACGCGTGCAATCGGTCCATTAGCAGCAAAAATTTTAAGTTTGGGAATTAATACGGTTGATAGCTTTGACGTTCATTCAGATATTGTCGCTTTAAAACACAGCTTAGATGATATTGCGAAGCAACATAATAGCGTGGCAGTTGTTTCTGCTGGATGGGATCCTGGTTCGGATTCGATTATGCGAACTCTAATGTTAGCGATGGCACCAAAAGGGGTAACTTTTACTAATTTTGGACCAGGGATGAGTATGGGGCACAGTGTGGCTGCCAAAGCAATTGATGGCGTCAAAGATGCACTTTCTGTCACAATCCCATTAGGGACTGGGGTTCATCGCCGTATGGTTTATGTTGAATTAGAAAGTGGCGTGAATTTTGATGCAGTGACTCAAGCAATTAAAGCAGATAGCTATTTTTCTTCTGATGAAACACATATTCGTCAAGTCGATAGCATTGATGCATTAAAAGATGTTGGGCATGGTGTGCACATGACCCATAAAGGGGTTTCAGGGGCAACACATAACCAGTTATTCGAATATTCAATGCGTATTAATAATCCCGCACTCACTTCTCAGTTTATGGTTTCTGCCGCACGTGCGACCATGAAACAAGCTGCAGGTGCATATACCGTGATTGAAATTCCACCCGTGAATTTCTTACAAGGTGATTTAGATACGCTGATCGCCAAATTGGTTTAATTTCAATTTAATCTATCTGTGGCATGGCGAGTGTACGTTCATGCCATCTTGTCGATATTCCTTACACTTTATCTTATCCTGAATCCGCCATTCGGACTTTAGCCACTGTTTATTTTTTGTGTTATCAAGTAGCTTATTAGTAAAGTGATATTGATGACATGGAGTGAGGTAATGGTAAAGCCACCAAGGAATGGGAAAGATAACAACCAAGGTTTTTTCCCAAAACAATCTTCAGTAAAAAGTGTGAAGGAAACTCCGCATTCTTTCAGCATTATTCGTGCTTTTTCTAAAATAATAAATTATGGCTTTTCATTATTTTATGTCGGTTTTATTTTATCGGTATGGTTTTTTCCTGAATACTATACAGTAGAAATTATTTATAACCTGACACTGATCCTGATTTTTGAATTTATTTTAGTTCACTCAGGCGTCTTTATGGCGGTATTTCGTGATTGGCGAATATTAACGTTATTTGCCCTTTTCTATGGCCTTTTTGCTCTGGCTATTAATATGTCAGTCTTAGGGGATTCCCCATTAATTTTATATTTGTATAGTGCCACTGTCGCAAATCGAATGCTTTTTGGTTTAACCAGTCGAACAGAGCAAGAACGCTCTGAAAATATGGGCTATTCAGCGTTAATGGCACTCAATTTTATGTTCTGTATTTTCTCGGTGTTAATTTTATCTTTTCTCGTACCTTATGGCGGATTAACGCCTGAATATTTAAGGTCGATTGACTATTATTCGAGTATTTCTACGGGGGGCGAGTTTCCAGATAAACCCCATGTGGCTTTTGCCTTTGGCGTGCTCTATTTTGGTATGCCTATATTTATGGCTTGCCTAACACATTTTTTATGCAAAGGGCATTCTATTTACCAGGAAAAAGGGAAATAACTTTGTGGCTAGAAAGATAAAAAAACGCCTACCAAAGTAGGCGCCTGGTGTTGGCAAAATATAAAGTAAAAAACTAACGTGTAATTGATTTAAATTTTTGTGTGGTGGCGGTTAATGCCACTTCTGTTGGCAAACGTTCCATTGAGCTGGCACCATAGAAGCCATGGCAATCAGGGCAGTTGGCTAAAATGTATTCAGCATCTTCTGGGGTAGCTATTGGGCCACCGTGGCACAGAACAATCACATCTTCGCGTACTGCTTTTGCCGCTTTTGCCCATTCATTGATTAATGGCACACAATCTTTGAGCGTCAGTGCCGTTTCTGCGCCAATATTCCCGCCAGTCGTTAGCCCCATGTGTGGTACAATAATGTCAGCACCAGCTTGAGTCATCGCAATGGCATCTTCAGCACTAAAAACGTAAGGCGTTGTAAGTAAATCTTTTTCGTGGGCTAGGCGGATCATCTCAACTTCTAACCCATAACCCATACCTGTTTCTTCTAAGTTGGCGCGAAAATTACCATCAATTAGACCGACAGTAGGGAAATTTTGCACCCCTGCAAAACCTGTTGCTTTGATATCATCAAGGAACTTATCGAATTGGCAGAATGGATCTGTTCCATTCACACCCGCAAGAACTGGCGTCTGTTTTACTACAGGTAAAACTTCTTTTGCCATATCCATAACGATTTCATTCGCATTGCCATAAGCTAATAAACCAGCAAGGGAGCCTCTACCCGCCATGCGGTAACGGCCTGAGTTATAGATAACGATTAAATCAATACCGCCCGCTTCTTCGCATTTCGCCGATAGTCCTGTTCCTGCGCCACCACCGATGATTGGTTCTCCCCGAGCAATCATGTCTCTAAATTTTTTTAATAAATCTGTGCGGTTATGTTTCATAATTAACCTCTATTATTTGTTCAAAATTTCCTGATGAAGCTGAATAACCTGATCACAAAACTCTGAGGAGTTAATATGATAAGGACTCAAAATAAGCTGTCTTTTCTCTGTTATTATTAAATTTGCGGTTAAAGCATCAATGAAGGCTTGGTCTGCGATAGGATCCCAAAATGGAGCACCTTCAACATCTAAAGCTGAGAAACCTGCTGTTGGAATAATAAAGCGCACTTCACCATGACAACGATTTAACTTTTCGGCAATCCAACGACCCATTTGCTGATTTTCTTCTTTGGTCGTTCTCATTAAAGTGACTTGAGCATTGTGATGATAAAATAAGCGATCTTGATAGTGTTCAGGCACAGTGGAAGGGCGACCAAAATTCACCATATCCAAGGCTCCACAAGACATCAGGCAAGGGGTTTGAGTACGCTCAATGGCACCAAAGCGGTCTTCATCACACGCTAGTACGCCACCAAATAAGTAATCACACACTTCAGTGGTTGTAATGTCTAAAACAGAATGCAATAACTGGCTATCAATCAGTTTTTCCATGGCTTTACCGCCACTGCCTGTTGCATGGAAGACTAGACAGTCATATTGGGCTTCTAACTGTGTTGTAAGTTGCTGGACGCATGGGGTCGTTACCCCGAACATGGTTAGGGCAATCGCAGGCTTTAAGTCGTGAGGTTGTTCTTCGCTATCAAACCAAACCGCTCCTGCAATTTGGTTGGCTGCATTTTTTAATACTTTACGGGAAATGATATTCAAACCAGACACATCAGTGACGGAGTACATCATCGAAATATCACTGGCGCCGATATAACCGGAAATATCCCCTGATGCCATCGTAGAAACCATTAATTTTGGAATACCTACAGGCAACACTTGCATGGCGGGTGTAATGAGTGCGGTTCCGCCTGACCCTCCTAAACCAAGAATAGCGGCAACATCTGTTTGTGCGGCAAGGTAAAGGCTAAAAGCGTGTGCCATGGCTTCAATGGCTTTACCGCGATCACCACAGAAAACGGCTTCAGCGCCAAGTGGATGAAAACTTGCAACGGCATGCGCGCTGATATCTGCGTTTTTATCTAATTGCGTTGGTTGTGTTGTCAGGTCAACGGTACGTACCGCCAATCCGGCGTTTTTGATTAATTCACTGACATAAAATAGTTCAGCACTTTTCGTGTCAAGCGTTGTTACAATATAAATAAAACTCGGATATTTTTTCATAGAAAAACCCTTTCAGAGTAAAACTAACGTTGAATTTTTCATCATAATGAGACTATAGTATCATTTTGTTTGGTTGTAAAATGAGATTGTAGTCTCATTTTACATTTTATGGTGAAGAGTATTGGTGTCTAGGTAATATATCCTATTGATTAATAGAAATAAATTCTCAATAAGAGTCTTGAATTATTTTGAATGGATGTGGAAATTTATAATATTTAAATATAATTATTCTGTCTTTTGTTATTACTTTTAAAATCATCTTTATGGATAAATTTTTACAAATTATCAATCAAGTATGTTTACCTATTCACACTTATATGTTTTCATGAGTATTAACTCGATTTATAGTAAGTGACAGTATTTTAAGGATAAATTAATGTCTAAAACTAATTCATACTCAGAATACAAAGGAGCACGAAAACGGACCTATGTATTATTGGTTACGACGGCTTTAGATTTATTTGAAAAAGGGGCAATGCCTTCTGTTTCTGAATTAGCGCTTGAAGCGGGAGTTTCTCGTGCGACAGCTTATCGTTATTTTCCGACGCAGGCCGATTTAATTACTGCAACGGTTAATGAGAGTTTAGGGCCAATTTTAACTTGGCGCCCACAAAGTGAGCAAACTGAAGATCGTATTGACGAGTTATTAACCTATGCATTTCCGCGTATGTTTGAACATGAAGGTGTTTTACGGGCCGCATTGCAAGCGTCATTGCAGCAGTGGGCTCAGGGTCGAGCTGCTCCTCAAAGTATTAAGGATAAACGCCTAGAACGTGGAAATCGCAAAGAAATTCTTGCGATGGTGACATCGCCAATGAAATCAGAATATCCGCAAGAAATTATAGATAAAGTGATTAGAGCCTTTTCTGTTATTTATGGTTCCGAAATATTTTTAGTATTAAAAGATATTTGGAAAATGGATGATGCCCAAGTCACTGCGTTAGCTCAATGGATGTCCAAAGCAATAATGAATCAAGCTCGTGCTGATAATATAAAACGGAAAAAATAATTTTATGGCTACGTTATGTTAATTTTAGTTAAGAGAAATTTTTCAAACCAAGTCAAAATAATAAGATCAAAACCTAATAAATAGATAAATTCTGGTGGATACCACTAGGGTAATAAATAAATAAAAACTAAAGCCATATGACTTAAAATAATATGATATAAATTAGGACTATAAAAAGACTTAATGGTTAATACCATATGATGAAATTATTAAAAATGTTAGGTGGGATTTCCATCTGTGCCTTGATTGGTGGCGGGCTGACTTACCTCGGAGTTCCCCTTGCATTGATGTTTGGCCCAATCATTGCCATTATCATTTTTCATCGTTTTGGTATTTCGTTTGCCATCCCTAAACATACTATTACCTTTGTTCAAGTCACGCTCGGGACCTCTGTGGGCTTGATGTTCAATCAAGTATCACTTAATGAAGCAGACAATTTATTTCTTTTACTATTGATGCTAGTTGTCTGTTTGGCTGTACAATTTTCATTTAGTTTTTTTTGGTTTTACCGCAAAGTCGGTTGGACAAAACAAGAAGCGATGCTTGGCTCTGTGCCCGGTGCTATGGCAGCTATTCTGGCATTAACTGACCATACTCATACCCCACCTCAGAAAATTGTTATTTCCCATACAATTCGCTTAATTATTCTTATTTTATTAGCAGGAATTGTTGTGGGGAGCGATGGAGATCCTCAACCGATAATAGAATTTCCAGAATTGACATTAGTTGCAACGGGATGGCTAGTGCTCATTATTGCAGTTGGGGTAATTTCAGGGGCAATATTACAGCGTTTAAAAGTCCCCGCACCTTTTATGTTAACGTCATTAGCGGCAGCAACTCTCATTCAAGGTTGGGCGGATATCCCATTAAATTTCCCGTTGATGTTGACTGAACTCAGTATGGTATTAATTGGGATGAACATTGGTAACCATTTCATTGTGTTTCCACTTTCATCGTTAATTAAAAATATATACTCTTCGGCCCAAGTTGTGGTGGTTAATATCGTGCTGACTTTTCTTTTCACGGTATTTGCCTCTTGGATTACAGGCTATGATATTTCGGTACTATTGTTAGCGTGGGCTCCGGGGAGTATGGAAGCGATGACATTCGCAGCAATCACCATGAATTTAGACGCGGGCTTTGTTATGTCAAACCACATTATCAGGATGGTAATTATTCAAAGTATTCCATCGATAGCGTTGTTTTGGCAAGAAAGAAGGCAAAAAAGAAATAGTCATTTAAAGTAAAGAAAGAAAACATGCAGGCGATATTTGGCATGTTTTCTTGATAGGCTTTTTTCATCTGCTTATTTGACGTAAGCAAAGAGGCCTAGTGAATCGCGAGCAAGAGACTGGCATTTAAACTCGGTGGTGAGTGGTATCCCTTTTAGATCACTATAACTTTCTTTGTTAAGAACGGTCATTTTTTCCGCATTATAGTTACTAAGATCCCATTTGTTACTTTTCGCAAAGTAAACAATAGCACGTTCAATTTCTCTATCTGGGATTTGTGAATACCCGCAATCATATTTTAGATAAATAAAAACGGCCGTGAGATCAGCAAGATCTTCAGCTTCGTTGGTGGAAAGAGCTCTGGCAGAATTGGTTATCCCTAACAGAGTCATTAAGCATGACATCAATATAAATTTGCGCATTCGTTATTCTATCTGTTTTCTATGTCAAGTTACGTTAGCATAAGAATAGAATTGTTAGTCAACTATATTTTTCTTAAATCCATGTAATAAACCCACATTTATGGAGTGGTTTTATTGACCTTCCTGTAAGGGGAAGCTTTATCATACCGTCATTAAACCATGTTTTGCTTCGAAAGTGTAATTTGTCATAAATCACACCACAGATGATTATCGATTTGATAAATAAAAGGAAGGTTATCAATGCTACGTCGCGATTTTCTTAAATTAAGTGCTATCACATATGCTGCAAGTGCGCTGCCTATTTGGAGCCGCATCGCGGTCGCAGCGGGAAATTATCCAACATTAGCGATCCCCCCCTTATTGGAGCCTGATGCGCAAGGTAACATTCAGTTGGTTATCCAGAAGGGCGTTTCACAATTTGTTCCTGGAAAGCAAACGACAACATGGGGTTATAACGGCAATTTATTAGGCCCTGCAATTAGCTTGAAAAATGGACAGAATGTTAATATCAATATTGTTAACCAACTGGCAGAAGACACGACAGTTCATTGGCATGGTTTAGAAATTTCAGGTGAACAAGATGGCGGCCCCCAAGCAATAATCCAACCAAACGCAAGCCGAAAAGTGAATTTTACGGTAAACCAAAGTGAAGCGACATGTTGGTTCCATCCTCATACTCATGGAAAAACCGGCTATCAAGTGGCTATGGGGTTAGCAGGCCTTGTATTAATTAAAGATGATGACAGCACAAAGCATGGCTTACCAAACGATTGGGGGGTTGATGATATTCCAGTCATTTTGCAAGACAAACGCCTAAAAGATGATGGCCAAATTGATTATCAACTTGATGTGATGAGTGCCGCAGTGGGTTGGTTTGGCGATATCATGCTAACGAATGGTGCTGTTTATCCTAAACATGTTGTCCCGAAAGGTTGGATACGATTAAGGTTATTAAATGGCTGTAATGCTAGAAGCTTAAATATTTCCACCAGTGATGGACGTAAAATGTATGTCGTTGCGAGTGATGGTGGTTTATTAGCTGAGCCGATTGCGCTAACCGAATTACCTATCTTGATGGGAGAGCGTTTTGAGGTATTAATTGACGCCTCCGATGGCCGCGTATTTGATTTGGTAACGCTACCTGTCGGGCAAATGGGAATGACGATTGCACCATTTGACCAGCCTTTGCCAGTGCTGCGTATCGAAACAACGTTGACGAAAGGGGAAGGTGACTTACCATCAACACTAGCAGCCATACCC
Organism: Providencia sp. PROV116; assembly: GCF_028482485.1. NCBI lineage: Bacteria > Pseudomonadati > Pseudomonadota > Gammaproteobacteria > Enterobacterales > Morganellaceae > Providencia > Providencia sp. PROV116. The sequence continues at coordinate 90,986 of NZ_JAMPQO010000008.1, forward strand.
GCTATTCCTTCTCTTGCTGGCTTAAATCGCCGTCGTTTCCATTTAATGATGGATATGCGCTTAGATATGCAAGGCATGATGATGTTGCGTGAAAAATATGGCGACCAGGCGATGGGGAATATGGGCGGTCATGGTGCAATGATGGGGAATATGAACCACGGTAATATGAACCATGGAAATATGAATGGCAAAATGGGAAGTGGCGGCCATTGTGGTACAGGTTCTGATGGCTTGGATATTCATAATGCGAATACTATAAATGGGCAAGTTTTCTCAATGACGCATCCTGCATTCAACGCTCCTATGAATCAACAAGAAATTTGGGTCGTTTCAGGGCGTGGCGATATGATGTTGCATCCATTCCATGTTCATGGCACGCGTTTTCGTATCCTAAAAGAAAACGGCCAAGCCGTAGAGCCTCATCGTCAAGGATGGAAAGATATTGTCAAAGTAGAAGGGCAGGTGAGTGAAATTTTAGTTGAATTTAAACACCCTGCAACACAACAGCACCCTTATATGGCTCATTGCCATCTCTTAGAGCATGAAGATACAGGGATGATGTTGGGCTTCACTGTGAGTTAACAGCCACATTTACTTTCAGAGAAAATGTAGTGTGAAATTTTAGCACTGCATTTTCCTTTATTAGTATATGCGTGCTGCCTATGATAAAATTACGCGCTTTCCATTCCCATAGATGCGTAATAGAAGATGAAACATACCCTTGAAGTGATGATCTCTGAAGAAGAGATTGCTCAGCGAATCAGCGAATTAGCCGATAAAATTAGTGCTCATTATCAAAAACTTGATGGTGAGTTAGTCCTTGTTGGCTTACTAAAAGGTTCATTTATTTTTATGGCCGACTTATGCCGTAAGATTGATGTTCCCCATGAAGTCGATTTTATGACTGTTTCAAGTTACGGTAATGCGATGACATCAAGCCGTGATGTTAAAATTGTCAAAGACTTGGATGAAGATATTCGCGATAAACACGTCTTAATTGTTGAAGATATTATTGATTCAGGTAATACCTTAAATAAAGTACGTGAGATTTTCGAATTACGCGGCCCTAAATCTGTCGCTATTTGTACATTGCTGGATAAACCTTCACGTCGAGAAGTACAGGTTCCTGTTGAGTGGATTGGTTATTCTATCGAAGACAAATTTGTGGTGGGTTACGGTATTGACTACGCTCAACAATATCGCCATTTACCTTATATTGGCCATGTAACGTTACTTGAAGAATAAAACTTTAGAATAGCATGAATAAAAAGGACAGCGTAAGCTGTCCTTTTGTTTTAATATAATATTAACAACACATTATATCTTAATTTTAATTGTTTACTCTCATTTGTTGTTAATGATAAATTTGCTTTAATTGAATTTTATTTTCTTTTTTTTAGTCAATTGAAAGGAAAGTTTTTTATATTTTAATTATGCTGATTTGGGGATTAATAAGAAAGAAGCTCTTAATTATAAGAGCCTCCAATTTATATTTTAAATTACTTTTTTTGAGTTAAAGTAGAAATGGCTTCACGGTAACACAATTCAAGTTTTTCTCGACTATCGGCAGTAATATGTAAGTCTTGTAATCGACCATTATTAATCCCATATACCCAGCCGTGGATCATCACTTTTTGGCCACGTTTCCATGCAGACTGCATGATCGTTGAATGCCCTAAGTTATAAACTTGCTCAACAACATTTAACTCACATAAACGGTTAAGACGCTCACAAGGTTTTAATTCACCCAACATAGAGCTATGTCTGTACCAAATATCTCTTATGTGTAATAGCCAGTTATTAATTAAGCCAAGTTCGGTATTATCAACCGCCGCTTCAATACCACCACAGCCATAGTGGCCGCAAATAATAATGTGCTCAACTTGTAAGACATCAACCGCATATTGAATGACTGATAAACAGTTTAGGTCAGTGTGAATGACTAAGTTGGCAACATTACGGTGCACAAAAAGGTCCCCAGGTGCCGCGTTAATGAGTTTTTCTGCAGGTACTCGGCTGTCAGAGCAGCCTATCCATAAGAATCTCGGCTTTTGTGCTTTTGATAATTCTTTGAAGAATTCGGGGTCTTGTTCATTGACTGATGCTGACCATGCTTCATTGTTAGCAAACAGCTCTTCGATTTTTCTCATCATGACTTATAGCCTAGTTGTGTTACTTTGCGATAAAATCTTATACAACATTTATTGATTAATTAATAATTAGTTATACTAATTTTAATGCCCTTATGATGAACCTGTCTTTTAGACAAGACAACCCTAAATTTATAACATATTGAATTATATTGTATAAACTAATTATCTCTTTTCTGCATAACATAGAGCAGAAAAAAGTGGCATCATGGTGATATATTGCCTTCAAACCGTTCTAAGAATAAAGGTTTTTTTTACATATGACATATGCACTTGAGTTATCGCAGTTAACCAAAACCTACCCAGGTGGTGTGAAAGCCCTGAAAGGGATTGATCTGAGCGTTGAAGACGGTGACTTTTACGCATTGTTGGGGCCAAATGGCGCGGGTAAATCAACCACAATAGGGATTATTAGCTCGCTGGTAAACAAAACAAGCGGGTCTGTAAAAGTATTTGGTTATGATTTAGAAAAGCAAGTTGTGCAAGCAAAGCAGCAACTTGGATTAGTGCCTCAAGAGTTTAATTTCAATCCATTTGAAACGGTATTACAAATTGTCCTTAACCAAGCCGGTTATTATGGGGTTACGCGCTCTGTTGCGGTACAACGAGCGGAGCAGTACTTAACCCAACTTGATTTATGGGAAAAGCGTGATGAGCGGGCACGTAATTTGTCCGGTGGTATGAAACGCCGTTTAATGATAGCCCGTGCATTGATGCACCAACCAAAGCTATTAATTTTGGATGAACCCACGGCGGGTGTTGATATTGAGCTTCGTCGCTCAATGTGGACATTTTTAAAGAATCTTAACGCTCAGGGGACGACAATTATTTTAACAACTCACTATTTGGAAGAGGCTGAAATGTTGTGCCGTAATATTGGCATTATTCAACATGGTGAATTAGTTGAAAATACTAGTATGAAGCAATTACTGAGCCAATTAGAATCAGAAACCTTTATTTTTGATTTAATGCCAAAAAGTCCGATCCCTCAATTATTAGGGTATGAATCTCGTTTGATAGATACTTCAACACTTGAGGTGGATGTTAAAAGAGAGCAAGGTCTAAATAGTGTCTTTAGCCAATTTAGTGAGCAAGGTGTTCAGATTTTAAGTATGCGAAATAAAGCAAACCGATTAGAAGAGTTATTTGTTAACTTAGTTAAAAGAGAAAGTAATGCAACCGAGAAGGAGATTGCAAGATGATCTCATTATATTGGGTCGCATTGAAAACCATTTGGATAAAAGAAGTCACGCGGTTTGGTCGTATTTGGATACAAACACTATTACCACCGGTGATCACCATGTCACTGTATTTTGTGATTTTTGGTAACTTAATTGGTTCTAGAATTGGTGATATGGGTGGTGTGGATTATATGCAATTCATCGTCCCTGGGCTAATCATGATGGCGGTGATCACTAATTCATATTCAAATGTTTGTTCTTCTTTCTTTGGCTCTAAATTTCAGAAAAATATCGAAGAATTACTGGTTGCCCCCGTTCCGACGCATATTATTATCGCAGGTTTTGTCGGCGGTGGTGTTGCTAGAGGGATTTTAGTGGGTTTTCTTGTTACATTGGTATCGTTATTCTTTATTCCATTGCAAGTGCATTCATGGGCAATGGTAGTCATAACGTTATTGCTAACCGCAATTGTATTTTCACTTGCTGGTTTACTAAATGCCATCTTCGCTAAGACATTTGATGATATTAGTATTGTTCCAACCTTTGTCTTAACACCATTAACGTATTTAGGTGGTGTATTTTATTCACTATCGCTGTTACCACCGTTTTGGCAAGCCGTTTCTAAACTGAACCCAATTGTGTACATGATCAGCGGCTTTCGTTATGGTTTTCTGGGAATAGCCGATGTTTCTATCGCGATTACGTTAGGCGTCTTAATGATTTTCTTAGTCGTCTTTTATGCATTAACATGGTTTTTGATTGAGCAAGGTAGAGGCTTAAGAAGTTAAATTTTGGGCTGAAATTGTGTAAAAAAAACGGCTTTTGGTACTTAGCGTAATCAAAAGCCGTTTTTTATTGATATGTATATAAATGGCAATACTAATCAAATTGTTGGATAAATAAAATCCAACATTATGCCACTTGAACAGGGACTGCTTTTGCGATGCGACTCATTTTATTGTTTTCATCAAAATAAGCCACTTTTGGCTTATGTAGGCGCGCATCTTCATCTTCCATTTGTACATAAGAACAAATAATCAGCTTATCACCAACCGCAGCGCGGCGGGCAGCAGCACCATTAACCGAGATGATTTTTGAGCCCCGTTCGCCTGAAATTGCATAAGTCGAAAAACGTTCGCCATTATCAACGTTGTAAATATCAATGGCCTCGTATTCAAGGATCCCAGCGGCATCCATAAAGTCCTGATCTATCGCACATGAGCCTTCGTAGTGTAAGTCTGCTTGTGTGACTGTGACGCGATGGAGTTTGCCTTGCAACATTCTTCTTAACATTTTTTCTTCCTCATTTGGCTCACAGCGTTGTTGGTGGCGTTCTCTCGCCCTAGTCACATACTTATGTATGCTCCTAGGGTCTCGTTTACTTACCGCCTAGCTGTGAATCAAATGAGTTTGAAAAATAAAAGTCATTCAGAGCACAGCATTTTAATTAACGCTATAAACACAGTAATTGCAATGTGTTATTTTATTTTTATAAGTGATTTATTTTTATGCAATATTACTTGGTAGGTCAACTTGTAAATTGTCAATAAGACGCGTTTGACCTAACCATGCCGCCATTAAAATAACCGCACGTTTACTGGACTCACCAAGTGGTAATAATGTATCTGCATCGCGAATAAATAGCTCATCAGGAGTAAAGCCGGCTTCTCGTAAGCTATTGTTCATCTCTTCAATAATAACTTCAGATGCATCAGGTTCAGCCACTAATTTTTCACCCGCTTGTTGCATAATTTGATACAGCTTAGGCGCTGTTTTTAGCTCTTCCGCTGACAAATTATTGTTGCGTGAGCTCAGTGCTAGGCCATTCTTGGCTCTAACTGTTGGGATGCTAACAATTTGTGTATCAAATGATAAGTCAGCAACTAACTTGCGAATTAATTGTAATTGCTGGTAATCCTTCTCACCAAACAAGGCAATATCTGGCTGTACTAAGTTGAACAACTTAGTAATAACCGTTGCGACACCTTTAAAGTGCCCAGGGCGGCTTGCGCCTTCTAATATGGTCGATAACTCTGGAACTTCAACAAAAGTCTGTTTTTCCATCCCTTCTGGGTAGAATTCTTGAGGGGAAGGTGCAAAAACCAAATTGATGTCACGACGTTTTAGTTTTTCGCAATCTTCTTGCAACGTTCGTGGGTAATTAGCTAAATCAGATTGCCTATCAAATTGCATCGGGTTAACGAAGATGCTGGCAATTACAACATCAGCCTGTTTTTTCGCTTGGTCAATAAGTGTTAAGTGACCATCATGTAAATTACCCATTGTTGGGACAAGTGCAATACGTTTGCCTTCTTGTTTCCAGCGGCGGATTTCACGGCGTAAGATAAGCGCCGTTTCAACGATAAGCATACGTGTGTTCCTTATAATTTCTGACATCAATTAAGAAAAAGAATGGGCTTCACTTGGGTAAATGCCATCTTCCACTTCTTGGATATACATACGAATAGCATCATGAAGGTTGCCCGCTTGAGCTAAAAAGTTTTTTGCGAATTTAGGGGCTCGTGCGGTAATACCCAGCGCATCATGCATAACAAGAATTTGTCCATCAGTCCCATTTCCCGCACCAATACCAATCACGGGCAATAGTAGCTCTTCCGTAACATGATTGGCTAAGGTGGTTGGGACACATTCAAGAACCAACAATTGGATGCCTGCATTTTCTAGTGCAATCGCATCTTTGAGTAATTGATTGGCGGTGACTTCATCACGTCCTTGGACTTTATAACCGCCAAGGACATTGACGGCTTGTGGCGTTAAACCTAGATGGCCACACACAGGAACAGAGCGTTCTCCTAGCATTCTTACCGTATCACATAACCAACTGCCACCCTCAATTTTGACCATGTTTGCGCCTGCCTGCATTAAAATAGCCGCATTGGCGCAAGCTTGTTCTGGTGTGGCGTAACTCATAAATGGCATATCTGCAATAATGAAGGCATTTGGCGCGCCTTTGCGAACGCATCGGGTGTGGTAAGCAATTTGCTCGACAGTAACGGGTAAGGTGGAGGATTCACCTTGAATCGTCATTCCAAGTGAGTCTCCAACGAGCATCACTTGGATACCTTGCTCATAAAATAATTGAGCGAAGCTTGAGTCATAGGCTGTCATAGTTGCAAATTTGTGTTTGTCTTTTTTAAACTGACATAAATCAGCCAGAGAAATTGGTTTCATTATAATAACCTCCGGAAATGATCTCCCTGCGACCATACCTCATAAGAGGTTGAACATTTCAGGCTGGAATATCCCAAAACGTTAGGCCATTTCGAGGGACTTGTGTGAGTCTTTCTGAAAGCTTTTCGCCATCAGGAAAAACAAGAGAAGGGGCGATTTCACTAAGCGGATACAACATAAATTCACGCTCTTTTAGCCCATAATGTGGAACGATCAACCGTTCAGTATTGATGATACGGTTACCAAAAAGCATGATATCGAGGTCCAGCGTTCGTGGCCCCCAACGCTCCTCTTTGCGTACACGGCCCAGCTCAAGTTCGATTTTTTGTGTATAGTTGAGGAGAACTTCGGGCTCAAGAGTTGTTTCAAGTAACACAGCCAGATTAAGAAAATCTGGCTGATTTTGCGGGCCTAGAGGCTTAGTTCGATAAACAGAAGAGGTAGAAACAACGCGGCTATTGGGTATCGCATCTAAAGCTGCAATAGCTTGCTGTGCCTGTAATAGTGGCTCACCAAGGTTACTTCCTACAGCAATATAGACTTGTTCCATTATATTCTCTCTATCTATTATGACTTATTTGACCGACGTGCCCCAGAACCGCCTTGTGATGAACGTGGACGATGGCGGCGGCGAGTGGGTGCATTGCCTAATTCCGAAATCATTTCACGCTGTTTGATATTATTTGCTTGCTGAAAATCAGTCCACCATAACGCTAGCTCTTGTAACTCGTTGCGGTGCTCGACATTAGCTCTTAATTCTAATAAATCAAACGCTGCACGGAATTTTGGGTGTTCCATTAATTTATTGGCACGACGGCCTTGGCGGCGAGGTAAGCGTAACTGCAATAACCAAATATCACGCATTGTGGTTGTAATGCGTTTTGGGATAGCAATTGAACGGCACTGCTCGTCTAGAATATCATTCATTGCCAGCGCAAAGGCGTCGTAATAGGCCAACCCGCCTTCTTGAGATAACTTCTCAGCATGCTCTGTAACTGGGTACCATAACATAACAGCAAATAAAAAAGCAGGGTTAACACGCTTATCATTTTTTAGTCTGAAGTCAGTATTTTTAAGAACTTGCTCAATGATTTTTTCCATTGGCGAATCACTGTTATCTGTAAAACGGCTTGCGACAACAGGGAAAAGTTGCTCAAACAAACCATACTTTTTGAGCATTTTATAGGTAGCGTAACCTTGGCCTGCTTGGAGTAATTTGAGAGACTCTTCAAATAACCGAGCAGATGGAATTTCTCTCAATAAATGAGCAAGTTGGTAAATTGGCTCAGCGGTTTTTGGTTCGATGCTCATATTTAATTTGCAGGCAAAACGTACCGCTCTTAGCATTCTAACAGGGTCTTCACGATAGCGCGTTTCAGGATCACCAATTAGACGAATAACGCCAGCTTTGAGGTCATTCAAGCCATTGACGTAGTCACGTAATGTGAAGTCTTCAATGTTGTAATATAGACTGTTAACGGTGAAGTCCCGACGAATCGCATCTTCTTCAATGGAGCCAAAGATGTTATCGCGCAATAGCATGCCGTTTTGTGCTTGTGCAGATAAGTTTTTGTCATCTGATGCATTTTGGTCATGGTGGCCACGGAAAGTTGCAACTTCTATGATTTCGGGGCCAAACATAATATGTGCCAGCCGAAAACGGCGACCCACTAAACGGCAGTTACGGAATAATTTGCGGATCTGTTCAGGCGTTGCGTTTGTCGTAATATCGAAGTCTTTAGGTTTTTGACCTAAAAGCAAATCACGCACACCACCACCCACTAAGTAGGCTTCAAAGCCACTTTTGTTTAAGCGATACAGCACTTTTAATGCATTGTCACTAATATCACTGCGTGAAATAGGGTGCTCGGAACGCGGGATAACAGTAATGTTTTCGTCGTTTACGGTTGTCATTGTAGGGCGCTTCTCAGGTGTTGAATCGGCACGTTGAGATTGACGAACCGTTTTTTTAATAGGGGTTGTTTTATGGGGTTGAGCTGTGTTCTGCTCTTTAGATGCGGTTTGCGCATGAGCAGAATGAGTGACTGGCCTTTTACCGGCTGCCTGTATATCTCGCGAAGGATCACGATGTTGTACTGCATCTTCAGGGGATGCGTCTGTATTGCGAGATAAAATATTACGGCAGAAATTTGCTACTCGGTTAAAAATAGTACACCTCGATGTCATTACCAATATTCATTAAACAAAATAAGCGGCTAATCATAGCTCACAGAAGTTTCTTTGAGAATGGTTAAACGAATAAAAGTCACCTCTAATTATAAACGTTACCAATAAAATTTACGTAAAATAATAGCCAGAAAAGCGTTCTCGCTATAGGCGGATACGATTAGAAGCCTTATTTTAAGCGATTTTTTGTTGTCAGTTAATTATTTAAGCTCAAACTGTAGAGCAAAAAAATAACATAATCTATTTGCGTAAAAAATTATGTGAAAGTAAATATTTATCTTATTTAAAGGTGAGTGAGAGGCGATCGTGGCCATCAACTGGCAGAAAATAGGGAGTAGGATGGGGTTGACTTGATGGTTAATGTAAATCAAAAGTCAGGAGCGGAACATGTCAGGAGTGGAACATAATAGCATGAAGCGTTTCCCTTGTAACGGCGCAGTAATATGCGCCGTTCAGGACTCCATATAGACACTAGCCTGCCATTTGCTTTTCGCGAATTTCTGCTAATGTTTTACAGTCGATACATAAATCAGCGGTAGGACGGGCTTCCAAACGACGGATACCAATTTCTACACCACATGATTCACAATAGCCAAAGTCGTCATCTTCAACTTTTTTCAGCGTTTTTTCGATTTTCTTAATCAGTTTACGTTCACGGTCCCGGTTACGTAATTCAAGGCTGAATTCTTCTTCCTGAGCGGCTCTATCAACGGGGTCTGGAAAGTTAGCTGCCTCATCTTGCATATGAGTAACAGTCCGGTCCACTTCATCTCTGAGTTGATTGCGCCATGCTTCGAGAATGAGCTTAAAATGCGCCAACTGGGCCTCGTTCATGTACTCTTCGCCAGCTTTTTCATGATAGGGTTCAACCCCAGCAATGGCGAGAATGCTTAAGGACGATGTCTTACGTTTTTGCCCTTCTTGCATAATGCTTCTCCTACACACGCAAATTTTACAAAAACCCCAAGGGGGAAAAATTAAGGTCGCTATAAATAGCAGAAGACTGCTCTCTTGGCAATCGTTCCTGCAATGAGTTTTGTAATGCTGTGAGGGCGAGCGTGTTTATTCCCTTTTTAGCGCCCAGAACTCTGCGGCCTCGTATAAAAATCGGTTAAAAAAACTTTATTTAATAGAGTTAAAGTGAATCTGCTTACTTAACACCATTTGTTGAACAGTTATATCAGCTTGATAACAAAGCACTTCAACACCACTTTGTCTCGCTACCTCTAATAATTGCGCATATTGCTTATCAATATGAGCCGCTGCTGATGCTACGTGAATACCTGTGTGCAAAGCAACAAACAATAGTATGGCTCTTTTTCCTTCTTTCGCAATATGCATGAGCTCTCTTAAATGCTTTTGGCCTCTAAGTGTCACTGCATCAGGAAAGAATCCTTGATTATTTTCGAGTAAAGTTACTGATTTTACTTCGATAAAGCAATCTGGCAATCCATTTTGCGTTAGAAAAAAATCGATTCGACTATTTTCTGTGCCATATTTAACTTCAGGTTTTATTACACTATATTCAGATAATTCTGGAATGTGTTTTTCGGTTAATGCTTGTGCAACTAATTGGTTCGCACGAAGGGTATTAATGCAAATAAAATGGCCGTCTGCGGTTTGGGTTAACTCCCAACTATACGGGTATTTGCGTTTTGTATTATTGGAAGTCGAATACCAAATGGTATCACCAGGGGTAGCACAACCTGTCATAGCGCCTGTATTTGCACAGTGAATGGTAATTTCTTCACCGCTCGGTAAAGTGACATCAGCCAAAAAGCGCTTGTAACGCTTAATTAAAGTAGCTGGTTGTAAGGCGGGTTCAAATTCCATGGGGTCTCCGCTATCGTTGTCGGTAATATGCTTACTGGCAAAAGAGGCTAATGCTACAATGTCTAACAGTAAAAGTTAAATACATGGAGTGATAACCCCAGTGTTACCGATATTTGAAGTTTGTGAGGACATACTTACCGCATTAACCTCTTCTCCTCAAGTTTTGCTTCATGCACCGACAGGTGCTGGTAAATCAACAGTTTTACCGTTAGAAATATTAAAGAGTGGGGTTATTAACGGGCGGGTTATCATGTTAGAGCCTCGTCGTTTAGCGGCACGCTCAGTAGCTGCTCGCCTCGCACAGCAACTCGGTGAAGATATCGGTCATACCATCGGTTTACGCATGCGCTCTGAAACTAAAGTTAGCCGCCACACGCGTCTTGAAGTGGTTACCGAAGGCGTACTCACTCGCTTACTGCAAAATGATCCCAAGCTTGAAGGGGTTGGTTTAGTCATTTTAGATGAGTTCCATGAGCGAAATTTACAGGCAGACCTTGGTCTCGCTTTGCTAATTGATTCACAGCAAGCCTTACGTGAAGATTTACGTATTCTATTGATGTCTGCGACATTGGATAATCAAGGGCTGTCTCAGCTGTTTCCTGATGCTCCGGTTATCACGTCACAAGGGCGTACATTCCCCGTAATACGTGAATATCATCCAATTAACCCAAATAAACTCTTTCATAAAGAAGTCGCATTGGCGGCTTGGCAGTTATTGCAGCAAGAACATGGGTCTTTATTATTATTTCTTCCAGGTATGGGGGAAATAGAGAAAGTAAGAGCAGAGCTCGCTTTGATGGTTAGTGAGGACATACTTTTATGTCCTTTATACGGTGCATTATCCCTACAAGCCCAGCAACAGGCGATTCAGCTAGCACCAGAAGGAGTGCGAAAGGTCGTATTAGCCACCAATATTGCGGAAACTAGCTTGACGATTGAAGGGATCCGCCTTGTGATAGACAGTGGTTTTGAACGCGTGGGGCAATTCAATCCACGAACAGGACTAACAAAACTAGTTAAACAGCGAATTAGCCAAGCGTCGATGGCACAACGTGCAGGCCGCGCAGGCCGTTTGGAAGAAGGTGTTTGCTGGCATTTATTCAGTGAAGAGCAGGCTGAGCGTGCGGCACAATTTAGCGAGGCCGAAATTGCGCAAAGTGACTTGAGCAGCTTATGGTTATCTTTATTACAATGGGGTTGTCACGATGCCGCACAGCTAAACTGGCTGACTTTACCCCCGAAACCGGCAATATCCTCGGCAAAAAATTTACTTGGCAAACTAGGTGCTATTGATGCCGCAGGTAAGTTAACGCCTTTTGGGCAGCAGATGGCGGCGTTAGGCAGTTCAGTACGAACAGCGGCCATGCTATGTAAAGCACAACAAAGTAAAAATCAGCATGTTATTCAATTAGCTGCACTACTGGTGGCGATTATCGAGGAGCCTCCTCGGCAACAAGATGCGGATCTTCGTTATTACATAGAAAGGCCAACAGAGGGATGGTGTAAGAGAGCATCAGTGCTTTGTGAACAAAGAGTATCGAGTACCATTGGTAAGCAAGATGCACTCATTAGTGAGTGGTTACCAACGTTGTTGGCTACGGGCTTTCCCGACCGCATTGCGAAATCTCGAGATAACCAACAACGCTATCAATTAGCGAGTGGTTTAGGAGCGATGCTGAACGAATCTGAAAGATTAATTGGTTCTCCATGGCTAATTGTGATGTCCTTATGGCAACCCGAAAATATGGCGGATGCGCGTATTTCCTTGGCTTATCCTGTCGAGATTGACAGACTACAAGTAGATTGCCCATCGCTGTTTAATAAACAAGAAACGGTCGAATGGGATGATCAAAAAGGGACATTACTAGCTTGGAAACGCTTGCAATGCGGTCAATTAGTGGTGAAATCAGAGCGTTTAAGCAACCCTGATAACACTGAGATTCGCCAAGCGCTAGTATATTGGTTGAAGCAAAATGGCTTGCAGCAATTAAACTGGCAGGAAAATGCTCTACAACTGTGTATCCGCTGCACGTTAGCTAAGCAGTATTTTCCTGATATTAATTTGCCTGATTTTGATGAAGCGGCACTATTGGATTCACTGGATGAATGGCTAGAACCTTATCTTGATGGCATAACAAATAAGCAAAAATTACAGCAGATTGATTTAGCCTCTTTATTGGTTAATCGATTAGATTGGCAGCAGCAACAGTGGTTAGAACGCATGTTTCCGGTAACCTATCGAGCGCCATCTTCACATGATGTAAGCATTCACTACGCATTAGATAAGCCACCAGTCATAGCGATTCGTATGCAAGAAATGTACGGGGAAAAAGCGAATCCGACTGTTGCACAAGGAAAAATAACCGTAACAGTATCTCTGTTGTCTCCTGCCATGCGGCCGTTACAGATCACGCAAGACCTTGGTGCATTTTGGCAAGGCAGCTATAAAGAGATACAAAAAGAGATGAAAGGGCGCTATCCAAAACATTTATGGCCAGATGACCCTGTAAATACTGCGCCAACGAGACAAACAAAAAAAGCGATGATGGGTGCGAAATAATCTATTTTTATGCTCTAATAGCGGGTTTCCTCATTGGCTCTATCAATGAGCCGACTGAGTAAGGAAATGTAATTAAGAGCTTTCTTTGGTGAAATCTCTGGGGTTCTAGGCCAAAATTAACCACTAAACTGACATTACTAGTGCGTTATTAAGTTATTTTGTAATGTGATATGGAGTGACCATGTCAGGTAAAGATTTTGAACCAATCGGCAGACGTAACAAAAAAACTGCTGGGAAAAAACAGTCTTCATCCCGCCGCCGCCGTAGAGACCGCGATGACTATGACGATGAAGATTTATTCGAAGATGATGATATTGACGAACAATATCTCGATGATGAAGATGAAGAAGAGCAAATGGCTAAAAAAGGCTCAAAAAATAACAAACCTCGAAAGGTAAAAAGTAAATGGCGTTGGTTTTGGCTGCTAGTCAAACTGATGATCGTGTTTGCTGTTTTACTTGCGGCATATGGTTTTTATTTAAATCAACAAATTAAAGAACGCCTTGATGGTAAGGTTTGGGATTTACCCGCCGCAGTATACGGCCGAATGGTCAACCTTGAGCCGGGGATGGATTACAGCCAGGCAGAAATGGTTCGCCTACTTGAAGGTATGCAATACCGTAAGGTGAGTAAGATAACGACATCGGGCGAATTTGTGGTGCGTGGTAATAGCATCGAAATCTTACGTAGGCCGTTTAATTTCCCTGATCAAAAAGAAGGGCAAATCCTTGCGCGCATGGTGTTTGAAAATAACGCGTTGAGCAAGATTGAAAACATGGAAAACGGTCGCTCATTTGGCTTTTTCCGTTTAGACCCGAAACTGATCACGATGATGCAGTCGGCGAATAATGAGCAACGGTTAGTTTTACCCTTATCTGATTTTCCTGAATCTCTAGTTAAAATCTTATTAGAAACCGAAGATCGCAACTTTTATGAGCACGATGGCGTCAGTTTATACTCTATTGGCCGTGCTGTTGTTGCTAACTTAAGTGCAGGGCGCTCCGTTCAAGGGGGAAGTACTTTAACCCAACAGTTAGTCAAAAATCTGTTTTTGACCAATGAACGGACATTAAAGCGTAAAGCCAATGAAGCCTATATGGCGGTTTTGCTGGACTATAATTACAGCAAAGAGCGCATTTTAGAACTGTATTTAAACGAAGTCTTTTTAGGCCAAAACGGTAATGACGAAATTCGTGGTTTCCCGTTAGCGAGCCTGTATTATTTCGGTAGACCAATCAATGAGTTAAGCTTTGACCAACAGGCTTTATTAGTGGGAATGGTGCAAGGGGCATCAACGTATAACCCTTGGACTAAGCCACAAAATGCGATTAAACGCCGAAATATCGTGCTGAAAATCTTGGAAACGCGTGGTGTAATTGACCAAGAAATGTATCAAGTGCTAAGCGCAAGGCCTCTCGGTGTGAAAAACAAAGAAGGGCTGGTGGCTTCTCAACCTGCCTTTATGCAAATGGTTCGTTTAGAACTCAATGAAAAATTGGGCGATAAAGTTAAAGAACTCTCTGGTGCGAAAATTTTTACAACTTTAGACCCAGTGGCTCAAACTGCGGCTGAAAATGCAGTTGAGAACGGTGTCGCTGATTTACGTAAATCTCGTAAATTAGATGATATTGAAGGTGCAATGGTAGTTGTTGATCGCATTAATGGGGAAGTGCGCGCGATGGTTGGCGGTTCTCAACCACAGTTTTCAGGGTTTAACCGTGCGTTAAATGCACGGCGTAGTATTGGTTCTCTGGCAAAACCTCCGGTATACCTCGCTGCACTAAGTGAACCAGATCGTTTTCGTTTAAATACGTGGTTAAAAGATGAGCCACTAACAGTAAAAGTCGGGAATCAAAATTGGAGCCCAAGAAACTACAGCCGTAACTTCAACGGTCGTATGATGTTAGTTGATGCATTGGCAAAATCACAAAATATTCCAACGGTAAACTTAGGGCTAGAGGTCGGTTTAGACCAAGTGTTTAACACTTTTGTACGCTTAGGAGCTCCCGCAGCGGCGATGGAAAAAGTGCCCTCGATGTTCTTAGGGGCTGTTAACCTAACACCGGCAGAAGTCGCACAAGTTTTTCAAACTATTGGTGGTAACGGTAATCGTGCGAAATTATCGGCATTGCGTTCTGTTATTGATGGAGATGGCAATGAAATTTACCAAAGCTATCCATCTGCAGAGCGAGCAGTACCTTCCCAAGCAGCATACCTCACATTGTATGGTATGCAGCAAGTGGTTAAACAAGGTACGGGGCGAGTGTTGTTGACCAAATATGCCAAGTATAATTTAGCGGGTAAAACAGGAACAACGAATGACTTGCGTGATAGCTGGTATGCAGGAATTGATGGTAAAGAGGTCGCAATTGTGTGGGTTGGTCGTGACAATAATGGCCCAACACAGTTATCAGGAGCAACAGGGGCACTAAAAGTGTACCAACGTTACTTAGATAACCAAGCGCCATTGGCACTCATCAACCGTGCGCCAGAGGGCATTGTTGAGATGCAAGTCACAGCTGATGGCCAATTAAGTTGCTCAAACTTCGGCGGCGGTAGAATGTTGCCGATTTGGACGGATAACCCAGAAGGGTTATGCCAAGCGTCTGAAAACGAAGCGCCAATTTGGGATCTCAATGGTAATAATGGCGAGCAGCAAGATGATGCACCGGATTGGGTTAAGGATATGTTTGGCAATAATCCCTAAATTCTCGTCATACTTCAACCTGTAGCGTTGTTGGTTGCACTCACTAGACCTAGTCACATACTATTGTATGCTCCTAGGCTCTAGCTCGCTGACCGCCTAGCTACAGGCTGAATTATTTAGAGAATTAATGAGCTAGAAAATTGTGGTGTAAGGCTGCAACTGGTGGCTATCCAATCTTTCGCTACCGATGTAAAAGAATAGAGGTGAAAGTAGGTAACATTTCACCTCCGTAATTTCAATGTGAATTAATTCGCTTTAATTTTCGCAAGTGCTGTTTCAGCCGCTTTGATAGTTTTCTCAATATCTTCATCGCTATGAGCAATAGACATAAAGCCCGCTTCAAATGCAGAAGGTGCGAGGTAAATGCCTTGCTCTAACATGTAGTGGAAGAATTTCTTAAAGCGTTCAACGTCGCACTTCATCACATCTTGGTAGCAAGTCACTGTTGGTGCGTCGGTGAAGAAAATACCAAACATACCACCGACGTGATTGATAACCATCGGGATACCTTGCTCTTGGGAAACACGTTTTAAACCACGAGCTAACTTTTCTGTTAATTCATTTAAACGTGAGTGCACACCCGGTTGAGAGACTTCTTTTAAACAAGCAAGACCAGCAGCCATCGCGACAGGATTACCAGATAAGGTTCCCGCTTGGTAAACAGGCCCAATTGGGGCTAGTTTTTCCATAATTTCAAGGCGGCCACCAAAGGCACCTACAGGCATACCACCACCGATGATTTTACCTAAACAGGTTAAATCAGGTTGAACATCATAGTAATCTTGTGCTCCACCTAATGCGACGCGAAAGCCAGTCATGACTTCATCAATGATGAGTACGGCATTGAATTCATCACATAATGCACGTAAACCCGGTAAGAACTCAGCCGTTGGTGGTACGCAATTCATATTTCCAGCAACAGGTTCAACAATCACACAGGCAATGTCTTCTGGATAATTTTCAAATGCTTGGCGGACTGAAGCTAGGTCATTATAGGTACAAGTTAATGTGTGTTTTACAAAATCTTCGGGGACGCCTGGAGAGTTTGGTTCACCCATCGTAAGCGCCCCAGAACCAGCTTTGACTAATAAACAGTCTGCATGGCCATGATAACAGCCTTCAAATTTGATGATTTTGTCGCGGCCTGTGTAACCTCGAGCCAGACGAATTGCACTCATGGTCGCTTCAGTACCTGAATTCACCATGCGTACCATATCCATAGAGGGGACTAACTCACAAACTAATTCAGCCATTTCAACTTCGGCGGCAGTCGGTGCACCAAAACTTAACCCTTTATGGACAGCTTTGATCACGGCATCACGGATCTCAGGATGGTTATGGCCTAATACCATCGGTCCCCATGAGCCAACGTAATCCACATAGGCTTTACCATCAACGTCATAAATATAAGCGCCATCCGCTTTTTCAATAAATAATGGGGTTCCACCAACACCATTAAAAGCACGAACAGGGGAGTTTACACCACCAGGGATTTGTTCTTTTGCTTGTGCGTAAAGTTTTTCAGATTGTGACATCGCAGGGCTCCAGAAAGAGGCTAAGAAAAAAATTGCTCTCATTCTAAAGCACCACACCAATTAAACCAAATATTGATACGAAGATATGCACAATGTGTCTAATTGCTTAACAACACTTGAACCATTTAGTCAAGTGGCGGATAATTAGGTTAATTGATCTGAGTAGGTTTTAGCCTACGCATGAATTTACCGGTCACCGGTTTGGAGTAAAAAAATGAGTGATGATGCAGCTCTGCCTTTGCAATTTACTGATGCGGCAGCAATTAAAGTTAAAGATCTAGTCTCTGATGAGGACAACCCAAATCTGCGTCTGCGTGTTTATATCACTGGTGGCGGATGCAGCGGTTTCCAATATGGTTTCACATTTGATGACCAAATCAACGAAGGCGATATGACAATTGAAAAGCAAGGTGTTGCTCTTGTCGTAGACCCAATGAGTTTACAATATTTAGTCGGCGGAAGTGTTGATTATACCGAAGGTTTGGAAGGTTCGCGTTTTATTGTGACTAATCCGAATGCTAAGTCTACTTGTGGGTGTGGTTCGTCCTTTAGCGTCTAATTCTCGTCATCCTTCAACCTGTAGCTGTGTTGGCTGCATTCACTAGACCTAGTCACATACTTTTGTATGCTCCTAGGTTCTAGCTCATTTGCCGCCTTGCTACAGGCCGAATGATTTAGAGAATTATTGAGTTCTTTTTCAACCTGTAGCTGTGTTGGCTTCATTCAGCTACTCGGGTCACGTACTTATGTATGCTCCCCGAGATACCTTCATTTGCCGCCTTGCCACAACTCGAACTATTTAGAAAATTTTCTTAATTCTTAATTCTTAATTCTTAATTCTTAATTCTTAATTCTTAATTCTTAATTCTTAATTCTTAATTATCAATTGGATAGTGAATTTAACTGCTCACACAGTTGTTCGGTCGCGTTCACAATCCTTGGGCCTGCTCGGTGAAACCAATCTTCATTTAATCGGATTATTGGGATATTGAGCTGGGCGTGCCAAAATTCTTTCACTGCTTTTTCCTGTTCTGCTGAGCCCGTCATGATTATTACATCTGGTTTGCGAGTGAGTACCTGCTCACGACTGACTTGTGGCCATTGAACTGAGCTATTAGCAAAAATATTTTCACTCCCACAAAACTCGACGACATCATTTTGCAGCGTGTGGTTACCAGCGCTAAATAGAGGTTGAGAGCCGAGCTGAATGAACACTCTCTTAGGTTTGTTATTAGAAATTTTTGTATTTTGATAAGGCGCTAGCTTAGCGCGCATTATTCCTACATTTTGTTGTGCAAGCTCTGGGTTTGGACTGTATTGTGCCAACTCAGTGACTGAATTAATGACATCATCAATGGTTTGAGGGTCAAAATAAATAATTGGAATGCCGAGATTCGCAAGCTGATCAAGAGGGCGTTGGGGGTTGCCTCCTCGCCATGCGAGGATTAAATCAGGTTTTAGTGCGATAATACGTTCTACATTTAATCCTTGCCAATCAGAGACTTGCTCTAGTTTTTTAGCTTGTTCTGGGTAATCGGAGTAAGCGCTGACCGCAATTAAGCTATCCCCAAGCCCTGCTGCATAAGCAAGCTCAGTATTGGCAGGTGATAAGCTAATAACGCGTTGCTTTGCCGCTCCTAGAGCAGAAAAAGCCACCAATAAAGCACATAACAAGGTAATAGAAAGAGAGAAATAATGCGTTATTCTTTTCATAACAAAATTCATCGTGACATTAAAAAAGTATAACTAACAATTAGTTATACTTTTTATGAGAATTATTAAGCGAGTTTGGATAAAATTGCAGTGATCATTAATGACGATTGACGGGCAGCAACGGGTAAGAATTCATCGAAGCTTGTGTGGGATTCCTTATCAGCCACATCTGAAATGGCGCGGACAACGACAAACGGGGTACCAAATTGGTGACACACTTGGCCAATCGCGGTGGCTTCCATTTCTACTGCCGCAACTTGCGGGAACATCGCTTTGATGCGAGCCAGTGGTTCAGCACCATTAATAAAAGCATCGCCGCTACAAACTAAACCACGAACAGCGTTCATATCCAATAGCTGAATGCACTGCTCAGCAACTTCAATCAGTTTAGTATCCGCGACGAAAGCGGGTGGGCACTGTGCCATTTGGCCAGGTTCATAACCGAATGCTGTCACATCAGCATCATGGTAACGAACTTCAGTAGAAACCACGATATCACCGACATTTAAACGAGGGTCTAGCCCACCGGCGGAGCCAGTGTTAATCACGACATCTGGTTGGCAATGCTCCAGTAACAATGTTGTGCCGATTGCGGCAGCGACTTTACCAATACCTGATTTCAATAACGCAACGTCAACGCCATTAATTTGACCTGTATAAATCTCACAGCCAGCGCGGTTAATAGTTTGGCAGTTTTCAATTTGCGAGCGCAAAATCGCCACTTCTTGTTCCATGGCACCAATTATTCCAACTTTCATTTTGTCTCCTTTTCCCTGCTCAATTTGCACTATTAGTGTCAATATTTTGACTAGGGACGATAATGTTTTATTGTGTTATTGCTGTATTCTTCGAGTGGGTTCGCAATTTTAATTGCAACAACTCGGATTTAGACAACGAAATTACAAAGATGCACGAAGTGTAACATTGAAAGGTGAGTCGTGAAGTTTTTTTCCTATATTTAGGCTATATAATGAAGCATCAATCGAGATAGGGAGGGGGGCAGAGTGGGTGAGATTAATTTTGTTAAGAAGTTAAACTTTCAGCGTAACTACATGAGCAGTGCGAAAAACCAAAAAATTTCACCTAAAGATGAAGACGCGGTTAATCGCTTATTTGAAAGTGACCGTGGGCGGATCATTAATTCAGCTGCCATTCGCCGTTTGCAACAAAAAACGCAAGTTTTTCCCTTAGAGCAAAATGCAGCAGTTCGCAGTCGCTTAACTCACTCATTAGAGGTACAGCAGGTTGGCCGTTACATCAGTAAAACGGTTTTAGGCGAACTAAAAAAGAAAAAATTGCTTGAACCTTATGGGCTAGATGAACGGTGTGATGCTTTTGAGAGCTTAGTCGAAATGGCCTGCTTAATGCATGATATTGGCAATCCACCATTTGGGCACTTTGGTGAGGCTGCAATTCAACGGTGGTTTACTAAATTACTATCGCCTAGTTACTTATATACACCCAATTCCCCTGATCCATGCCAAATCCCTGCATTACAGTTAACTGGAAATGAAAAGCAAGATTTATTCCGCCGTCAATTAAAGCAAGATTTATGCTCATTTGAAGGTAACGCGCAAGGGCTACGTATGGCGCATCGCTTACTCAAACTAAACTTAACCTATGCGCAAGTTGGCTCTATCTTAAAATATACGCGTGGAGCTTATGATTTGGAGCCAATTCCCCCTGAATTTGATTATTTAATGAAAAAACCAGGATATTATTGGTCAGAGATGGACTTTGTAAGTGAGCTAACCAAAAAGCTCGATATGGAAAAATATTGCCGTTTCCCGCTGTCCTATATTATGGAAGCGGCTGATGATATTTCATATTGCATTGCTGATTTGGATGACGCTGCGGAAAAAGGAATTTTTACTGTTGAGCAGTTAATTGAGTATTTAAAAGCAGAGTGGGGAAATATTGAACAAAATGATTTATTCGATCAAACCATTATGCGAGCTTTCAATAATATCAGTGACAACCACACAAGGCGCATTCAGCAAGACCAATTCTTTATGTATTTGCGCGTAAATATCACAGGAAAATTATCTCATTACAGCGCGCAACAATTTATTAAGAATCTGCCCGAAATTTATAACGGCACTTTTAATAGCGCTTTGTTAGAAGATAAAAGTCCAGAGCATAGGTTATTGAAAGTGCTGAAAACAGTGGCTTTTAAACATGTGTTTAATCACCATGAAGTTGAAGAGTTAGAGTTACAAGGCTATCGAATTATCAGTGGATTATTAGATTTTTATAGTCCACTACTGATGATGGATAGAAGTGATTTTGCTGACCTCGTGGACAAAAATTACCACAAGCATTTTTTCATTGAAACGAGGTTATTCCATAAATTATCTAATAAGCATCGATTATCTTACACAGAAGCACTTGAGAAAATTTCTGCAACGAATGAAGCAGATAAATCTATTCTTGAGTTTTATTATCGAGCTCGTTTGATTCAAGACTATATTAGCGGTATGACAGACCACTATGCCTATGAAGAATACCGTAAATTTATGGTTAGCAATTGATATAATAACTGAATAGCGTAATAAAAATAGAAAAGTAGTCAATCAAATGATAGGAAAGTAGGTATAATAGTCTGCTCGTTTTCCTTGATTAATTAGCGAAAAAAAAACGCATTAAAATTGAAAACTCGGCAATCATGATTTTTATAACTTAATATTCTGTAGTGACTATTTTATGGCTCAATTTTACTCTCCTAATCGCCGTACCACTCCACGCCGCCAGATCACGGTTGTAGCTGATAGCCTTGATGCCGCAGGGCAAGGTGTTGCTCGTATCGAAGGAAAAACCATTTTTGTAACAGGTTTATTGCCTGAAGAAGAAGCCCAAATTGAATTGACGGAAGAGAAACGGCAGTTTGCTAAAGGGAAGGTAATTAAACGTTTGAGCACGAGCCTTCAAAGAGTAAAGCCACGGTGCCGTTATTTTAACCAATGTGGGGGATGTCAACAGCAACATGTTGACATTGCACTACAAAGAGAAAGTAAAGCTCATGCTTTAGCTTATCTGATGCGACGCGAAACATTGCAAGATATATCCTGTGCCGAGGTGATTTATGGTGAGTCATATGGCTACCGTCGCCGAGCTCGGTTGGGGCTACAATATCAGCCTAAAAGTAAAAATGTCGTTATGGGGTTTCGTCAATCTCAATCTAACACATTAGTTGATATAAAAAATTGCCCTATATTATCTCCTGATTTGGATATCTTATTAAAACCACTTTCTGAATGCATTAACCAGCTCAGTAATAAAGCGAAATTGGGCCACGTAGAGCTTATTCACGCAGACAATAGCAAAATTGTATTGATTCGTTACTTAACACCTTTTTCGTTATCAGATACTCAAAAGTTAAGCAATTTTGAAAATCAGCATGGAGTGTCTATCTGGTTAGCGGGTAATGATGAAAACTTACAAGCTCTGTCACCAAATTCGCCACAACCTGAGTATCAAGTTGCTGGGGAAATACTAAAATTTAACCCATTAAATTTTATTCAAGTGAACGGGCAAGTTAACCAGTTGATGGTAGAACAAGCTTTAGCATGGTTAGATCTAAACAGTGAAGATAGGGTATTAGACCTTTTTTGTGGAATGGGTAACTTTACATTACCTATCGCACGGTTAGTGAAATCCGTTGTGGGTGTTGAAGGTGTGGAAAATTTAGTCAAACAGGCACGAAATAACGCACAGCTCAATACTATTTGTAATGCGACATTCTATAATGAAAACTTAGAAGCCCAGATACACACACAACCTTGGGCGGCTCGTGGCTTTAATAAAGTATTATTAGACCCCGCTAGAGCTGGAGCCGCTGGTGTTATGGAACATTTAATTAAACTGATGCCAGAAAAAATTGTCTATGTTTCATGTAACCCCACAACATTGGCAAGAGATAGCAAAGTTTTACTTGATGGGGGCTATCAGTTATTACAGTTGCGGATGCTAGACATGTTTCCGCATACTAGCCATTTAGAGTCAATGGCGTTATTTATCCGTCGCCCAGAGGTTTAATAGGTAGGGAGAATATATGGTTGCAGTAAGAAGTGCGCATCTTACCCCAGCAGGTGAGTTTGCCCCAGAAAAGTGGGTTAACGGTCTGGGATTGAGCAATAAACAATCAGAAGAAAAGCTCATCCATACCTGGCAATATTGTCACGATAAACTAGCCGGACAAGAAATCGCCCCTCTGTTACTGTGGCGCGGTATTGAAATGACCGAAATCCTATCGACATTAAGTATGGATATCGGCAGCTTACAAGCAGCTTTACTTTTTCCCTTAGTGGAAGAGGGGAAGTTGGAAGAGCAAGAAGTTATTGATGAATTTGGTAAATCCATTCACGAACTCGTTAAAGGCGTGCTGGAAATGGATGCGATTCGTCAACTTAAAGCCACGCAATCGAGTGAAACGAGCTCGACACAAGTCGATAATATTCGTCGTATGCTACTGTCAATGGTAGAGGATTTCCGCTGTGTTGTTATTAAGTTAGCGGAACGAATTGCCCATTTACGTGAAGTCAAAGATGCAACGGAAGATGAGCGCGTTTTAGCGGCTAAAGAGTGTTCAAATATTTATGCTCCTTTAGCAAATCGCCTAGGAATTGGGCAGTTAAAATGGGAGTTAGAAGACTTCTGTTTTCGTTATTTGCATCCCGATGAATATAAGAAAATTGCAAAGCTCCTCCATGAACGTCGTATTGACCGTGAAGAGTATATAGATACTTTCGTAACAACCTTACGTAAGTACATGTTAAAAGAGAATATTCAAGCAGATATCTATGGCCGGCCTAAGCATATTTACAGTATTTGGCGTAAAATGCAGAAAAAATCATTGGCATTTGATGAACTGTTTGATGTGCGAGCGGTGCGTATTGTTGTTGAACGCTTGCAGGATTGTTATGCTGCATTAGGGATTGTGCATACCCATTTTCGCCACCTTCCTGATGAGTTTGATGACTATGTGGCGAACCCGAAACCTAATGGTTATCAATCTATTCATACAGTAGTGTTAGGGCCAAACGGTAAAACGCTTGAAATTCAAATTCGTACTCGCCAAATGCATGAAGATGCAGAGCTGGGAGTTGCGGCACATTGGAAATACAAAGAAGGCGCGACTGGCATTGGTAAAGGCAGTAGTTACGAAAACCGCATTGCATGGTTACGTAAGCTGATTGCATGGCAAGAAGAAATGGCAGATTCTGGCGAAATGCTAGATGAAGTTCGTAGTCAAGTGTTTGATGACCGAGTGTATGTCTTTACCCCAAAAGGGGATGTGGTGGATTTACCAGCAGGCTCGACGCCGCTTGATTTTGCTTATCATATTCACAGTGATGTCGGCCATCGTTGTATTGGTGCAAAAATAGGTGGGCGTATTGTCCCATTTAGCTATCAATTACAAATGGGCGATCAAATTGAAATTATTACTCAAAAGCATCCAAATCCAAGCCGCGACTGGTTAAACCCTAACTTAGGGTATGTCACAACCAGCCGTGGGCGAGCTAAAATCCAAAATTGGTTCCGTAAACAAGATAGGGACAAAAATATTCTTGCAGGGCGTCAAATTTTAGATAGCGAACTATCACAGCTTGATATAAGCCTTCGTGAAGCAGAAAAACTGCTAATCGCACGCTACAATGTTCATTCATTGGATGAGGTTTTGGCAGGAATTGGCGGCGGTGATATCCGTATCAACCAATTAGTGAATTTCCTGCAGAGCAAATTTAACAAAGCCACTGCCGAAGAAGAAGACCGTGCGGCAATGAAGACATTAGAAAGTAAGTCTTCACTCCCAAGAGCACCATCTCATAGTAGCGGCCGAGTGGTGGTTGAAGGGGTTGGTAACCTAATGCACCATATTGCACGCTGCTGCCAGCCAATTCCAGGGGATGAAATTGTCGGTTTTATCACGAAAGGAAGAGGTATTTCCATTCACAGTGCAGACTGTGAACAATTAGCTGAACTACAAAGCCATGCACCAGAACGCGTAATAGATGCAGTTTGGGGAGAAAACTACTCGAGTGGTTATTCTCTTGTGGTTAGAGTTATTGCTAATGACCGCAGCGGCCTGCTGCGTGATATCACGACAATATTAGCAAATGAGAAAGTCAATGTGCTTGGTGTCAGTAGCCGCAGCGATGTAAAACAGCAACTGGCAACGATAGATATGACTATTGAGCTGTATAACATTGAGGTGCTGAGTCGGGTGTTAGCTAAGCTGAATCAGTTGGCGGATGTTATAGAAGCAAAGCGTCATTCTCAGTGATTTTCTTCATATTTTGAGTTGTAGGGGTGTTGGCTGCGCTTAGCTACTCGGGTCACATACTTGTGTATGCTCCCCGAGATATCTTCGCTTGCCGCCTACCTACAATTCAAACTATTTTGAAAATCGGTATATTTATATTCTAAAAATCCCTCTCTTCATGTTTTTAATTATTCTTTTCTATACAACTTCTGTTTCTTCATGAGTTAGTTAGCAAAAATTTATTTTTTTGGGAAAAATTTGTCGATTGCTCATCAACTCTGATAAGTTTGGGATAAAGGACAACTAGAAACAAAAAAAATTAAAGGTTAATACAATGAGTCAGACAAATCTTCAAATTGAACGTTTATTATCCATCATGGCACAGTTACGCGATCCTCAAACAGGGTGCCCATGGGATAAGGTACAAACATTTAAAACTATTGCGCCTTATACGCTTGAAGAAACTTATGAAGTGCTTGATGCGATAGAACGTGAAGATTTTAGCGACTTAAAAGGTGAGTTGGGAGACTTATTATTCCAAGTGGTTTTCTATGCGCAAATGGCGAATGAAAAATCACTCTTTGATTTTAGCGATATCTGCCAATCTGTTAGTGATAAGCTCGAACATCGCCACCCTCATATTTTCGATGCAAATAATACACTGAGTAGCACAGAAGTGATTGAGGGATGGGAAAAACGAAAAGCCAAAGAGCGAGCTGAAAAATCGCAATTTTCTGTGCTAGATGATATTCCAAATTCACTCCCAGCACTAATGAAAGCCTATAAAATTCAAAAACGTTGTGCGTCAGTTGGTTTTGACTGGGATACGCTAGGCCCTGTTGTTGGTAAAGTTCATGAAGAACTTGAAGAAGTGATGGAAGAAGCCACTCAGGCGGTTGTTGACCAGGCGCGCTTAGAAGAGGAAATTGGCGACTTATTGTTTGCAACCGTGAATTTATCACGCCATTTAGGTTATAAACCTGAAATAGCGTTGCAAAAAGCGTGTAACAAATTCGAAGGTCGTTTTCGCCAAATCGAAAAAAGCCTCGCGGAAAGTGGTAAAACGACAGAAAGTGCTACACTTAATGAGATGGAGGCACTTTGGCAGCAGGTTAAGAGCCAAGAATAAAATGGCTCGTCATATTTC
>NZ_JAMPQO010000009.1:0-67427 GCF_028482485.1 Providencia sp. PROV116
TGCGGACCTTGTCTGCAATTGTTTAAACCATTAGTTGTTTTAAAATCTGGCGGTTGTTGGTTTGTTCTAAAAGCACTTCATTCAATAGCACCAAACAAAGCTTCAAAAATAATGGGTGACGTGAAATATTGAGGTGTTAAATAGCGACAAGTAGAGTAAATAGTTATTCAAAATCAAAGTTAGTGCAGAATCGCATTTTTTATACCACACAATGAGCTGAAAGGATTTAGCTTTTGCATTTGAACTGTGTTAATCTATGAAAATAGACAAAGATGACTAATTTTGAAGCGATAAATAATTTTCGCTTTTAACTTGCTGATAATATTAGAGTATTGATGAAATTTAGCCTTATTATGCTTAGAACATTTGTAGCGAAATTAAGGTTCGGGTATACTGTTTTCCCGTCCTGTTATATCCATCATCTTTTAAACCTAAACTTTCAGGTTCAGCATGAAAACTAATTATATTTTTGTGACCGGCGGGGTCGTATCCTCTCTGGGTAAAGGCATTGCCGCAGCCTCTTTGGCGGCTATACTCGAAGCCCGTGGACTCAATGTGACTATTATGAAACTGGATCCCTACATCAACGTAGATCCAGGCACAATGAGCCCAACCCAACACGGGGAAGTTTTCGTTACAGAAGACGGCGCTGAAACTGACTTAGATTTGGGTCATTATGAGCGCTTCATCCGTACTAAAATGACTCGTCGTAATAACTTTACGACTGGGCGTGTTTACTCTGAAGTTCTGCGCAAAGAGCGCCGTGGCGACTACTTAGGCGCTACAATTCAAGTTATCCCTCATATCACTAATGAAATTAAAGACCGCATCATCCGTGGTGGCGAAGGCCATGACGTTGTTTTGGTTGAAGTTGGTGGTACAGTGGGTGATATTGAATCATTGCCATTCCTTGAAGCGATTCGTCAAATGGCTGCAGAAGTCGGCCGTGAGCGTACTTTATATTTGCACTTAACATTAGTGCCTTACCTTGCAGCAGCTGGTGAAGTGAAAACTAAGCCAACTCAACATTCTGTGAAAGAATTGCTGTCAATTGGTATCCAGCCAGACGTGTTAATCTGTCGCTCAGACAGAGTGATCCCAGCAAATGAACGTGCAAAGATCGCATTGTTCTGTAATGTGCCAGAGAAAGCGGTTATTTCTCTCAAAGACGTTGATTCAATTTATAAAATTCCAGCCTTGTTAAAATCACAAGGTTTGGATGAGTACATTTGTAACCGTTTCCGCATTGATGCGCCAGAAGCTAATTTATCTGAGTGGGAACAAGTTATTTACGAAGAAGCTAATCCTGCTGGTGAAGTCACCATTGGAATGGTTGGTAAATATGTTGAGTTACCAGATGCGTATAAATCTGTAATTGAAGCATTAAAACACGGTGGATTGAAAAACCGTTTAACTGTGAATATCAAATTGATTGATTCACAAGACATCGAAACGCGTGGTGTTGAGTTACTAAAAGATTTAGATGCTATTTTAGTGCCAGGCGGTTTTGGTGAGCGTGGTATTGAAGGTAAAATTCTGACTGCTCAATATGCACGTGAAAACAAGATCCCTTACTTAGGGATTTGTTTGGGTATGCAAGTTGCATTGATTGAATTTGCACGTAATGTGGCCAATATGGCAGATGCAAATTCAACAGAATTTAAAGCGGATTGTAAATTCCCAGTTGTTGCGCTGATTACAGAATGGCGTGACGAAGAGGGTAACCTTGAAGTGCGTTCAGAAGAGAGCGACCTTGGTGGAACAATGCGTGTTGGTAGTCAACCATGCCACCTAGTGAATGGTAGCCTTGTACGTGAGATGTATGGTTCAGAAACCATTATTGAACGTCACCGCCACCGTTATGAAGTGAACAACTTACTGCTGAAACGCATAGAAGATGCGGGCCTGAAAATTGCAGGTCGTTCAGTAGATAACAAGCTGGTGGAAATTATTGAAAACCCAAATCATCCATGGTTTGTGGCTTGTCAGTTCCACCCAGAGTTCACCTCTACACCAAGAGATGGTCATCCGTTGTTTGCAGGTTTTGTTAAAGCCGCTGGTAAGTACCAGAAAGGTGAGTTGAAATAAGATATGGGGAAGTCGGCGCAGGTGCACCAACTTCCCAAAATTTAACTTGTACTGAGGAAAACCTAATGTCCAAAATTGTTAAAGTGATCGGTCGTGAAATCATTGACTCTCGTGGTAACCCAACTGTAGAAGCTGAAGTTCATTTAGAAGGTGGCTTTGTTGGTTTAGCTGCAGCACCATCAGGTGCGTCAACAGGTTCTCGTGAAGCTCTGGAACTGCGTGACGGTGATAAAGCACGTTTTCTGGGTAAAGGTGTTCTGAAAGCAGTTGCTGCTGTTAATGGTCCAATCGCAGAAGCGCTGATCGGTAAAGATGCTAAAGACCAAGCTAACATCGATAAAATCATGATTGATCTCGATGGCACTGAGAACAAATCTAAATTTGGTGCAAACGCAATTCTGGCTGTATCTTTAGCAAATGCAAAAGCAGCTGCGGCAGCGAAAGGTATGCCTCTGTATGAGCACATTTCTGACCTGAATGGTACTCACGGTCAATACTCTATGCCTCTGCCTATGATGAACATCATCAATGGTGGTGAGCACGCAGATAACAACGTTGATATCCAAGAATTCATGATCCAGCCTGTTGGCGCACCAACGCTGAAAGAAGCTGTTCGTATGGGTTCTGAAATTTTCCATCACTTAGCAAAAGTACTGAAATCTAAAGGTATGAACACTGCTGTAGGTGATGAAGGTGGTTATGCGCCTAACTTAGAGTCAAACGCAGCGGCATTAGCAGCAATTAAAGAAGCGGTTGAGCAAGCAGGTTATGTGTTAGGTAAAGACGTAACACTGGCAATGGACTGTGCAGCATCTGAGTTCTATAACGCAGAAACAGGCAATTATGAGCTGAAAGGCGAAGGCAAAACCTTCACTTCACAAGAGTTCACTCACTATTTAGAAGAACTGACTAAACAGTACCCAATCGTGTCTATCGAAGATGGTCTGAATGAGTCTGACTGGGATGGTTTCGCATACCAAACTAAAGTTCTTGGTGACAAAATCCAACTGGTTGGTGACGACCTGTTTGTAACGAACACTAAGATCTTGAAAGAAGGTATTGATAAAGGCATTGCTAACTCTATCCTGATCAAATTCAACCAAATTGGTTCTTTAACTGAAACTTTGGCTGCAATTAAAATGGCGAAAGATGCAGGCTATACAGCTGTTATCTCTCACCGTTCAGGCGAAACTGAAGATGCAACTATCGCAGATTTAGCAGTCGGTACAGCTGCAGGCCAAATCAAAACGGGTTCAATGAGCCGTTCTGACCGTGTTGCTAAATATAACCAACTGATTCGTATTGAAGAAGCATTAGGTAAAAATGCACCATTCAATGGCTTAAAAGAAGTTAAAGGCCAAGCGTAATTTTAGTTCGTTAACCAATTTATACGAAAGGAAGCCGATGGCTTCCTTTTTTTTTCGACTGAAACCTTTGCTGAGGAAGCCATTTTTACTATATATTCCCAGTAATTTATGATTATCTCTAATGTATCATAATAAATTTGATTGGATTTTTAGTAAGCTTAATGATTGGTCAGCCTTTTATTGACTCACTTTATATTTAATAATCAATTTAAAATCAATCAATTAGATAGTTGATTGATATACGTCTCTTTAGAAATAATATGCTAATTTATAGTGGCTATTTTAGTATTTAATTCTTCGATTTTTACGAGTAAATGGGTAGGTTTTTTGGAGTTTACATGAAAAACGATGAAATTATACGGTGTAGATCGCACTTTTAGTTCCTCCACATTTTAATTTCATACAATTAACTTTATATTCCAGCTCTTGCAAAAAAATATTAACAATAATACTCGAAAATAATTTGCTTCCGAGCTAATGGAGTTTACATGGACGCTTCCGAATCCCTACAACCAGCGGTCAGCCCGACCCCATCCAATAAACGGGGTTGGATCATTTTAGCGGTTGATATTGTTCTTCTGATCTTACTTTTAAAATATTTGCCTTTTGATGACAAGGCAAATGCAGGCCTTGCAATGATGGTTTTCATTGGTGTGCTTTGGCTAACTGAAGCTATCCATGTCACTATTACTGCACTTTGTATTCCTATCTTAGCGGTTGGGCTTGGATTAATGAATACTGGGGAAGCGCTTAAATCATTCGCAAACCCAATTATTTTCTTATTCTTCGGTGGCTTTGCTTTAGCGACGGCTTTGCATATTCAAGGCTTAGACCGTCTAATTGCTAACCGCTTACTAATGGCTGCACGTGGTCGTTTATCAGTCGCAGTATTACTGTTGTTTGGTGTTACCGCGCTATTATCAATGTGGATTAGTAACACAGCAACTGCTGCAATGATGTTACCACTTGTATTAGGTATTTTATCTAACCTCGATGTACGTCATGAACGTAATACGTTTGTGTTTGTTTTATTAGGTGTTGCTTATAGTGCCAGTATTGGTGGTCTAGGAACTATTGTGGGTAGCCCACCAAACGCAATTGCGGCTGCTGCATTAGGTTTAGATTTCTTATCGTGGATGAAATACGGCATTCCAATCATGGTAGTTTTACTACCGATGATGTTTGTATTGATGTACATGATGTTACGCCCAAATCTGAAACACCGCTTTGAAATTGAATTAGAGCATGTTAAATGGAATGGCAAACGTATTACAGCAATGGGGATTTTCCTGTTTGCAGTAGTTTGCTGGATCACCAGTACGTTTATTAGTGAAGCACTTGGTGGTGTGAAGGATCTCGACACCATTATTGCTATGATTGCTGCAATTTTGATTGGTATAACAGGGGTTGCTAGTTGGTCACAAATCCAAAAAAATACCGAGTGGGGCGTATTGATGCTGTTCGGTGGGGGGTTGACTCTCAGTGCAATTCTAAGTTCTTCAGGTGCCAGTAAAATTATGGCTGACTGGATGCAAATGACATTTGGGACAAGTCATTGGTTTGTTATTATCTTAGCGGTAACAACCTTTATTATCATCCTGACTGAATTTACGAGTAATACTGCAAGTGCCGCCCTGTTAGTTCCTATTTTTGCTACTGTTGCTGAAGCATTAGGTATGCCAGTTATTGTATTAACTATGATTATTGGTATTGGTGCCTCTTGTGCGTTTATGTTGCCTGTTGCGACTCCGCCAAATGCGATTGTATTCGGTTCTGGTTATATCAGGCAAATTGAAATGGTACGGGTCGGTGCAGTTCTGAACGTAGCATGTATTATTGTTATCTCTCTATTTGCTTGGTTCTTTTGGCTATAAAGCAAACAAGAAAAATCACTAAATTGATTTTAGCTAAAAGTATAAAGTGAGAGAAACACATTTTATCTCACTTTCCCAACGACCTACGGGCTCATTAAAAATGAGCCCGTTTTTCATTACTGTGCGACAAGCACTTGCTGATTTTTCCCTATTTGTATTTTACCTGTGCCGTGCATTACAAAATCACTGTCGCCACGTAATGAAAAATTCATTGTTTGTATCAAACCTTTGATATCAATTGTATTTTGAGGGCAAAAAAAACTGTCTTTACATTGATATTGATGACTTTCAAATGAAATAAGCCGGCCTAATAGCTTGGTATTTTCTCCCAGTTCTAGGTGGCTGCCTTGGCTATAAGGTGTATCCGTTTTAAATTTAGAGCCTGAGTGAATGACTGCTTCTCGTGGGGAAATTGAAGCACTTCCGGATGTACTCAGATAGTTTTGAACCGCAGCCGTAATATTTAGTGCATTTTGTAGTTTTATTCGATCGGCGAACACATTCAGTTTAGAAAGCTGTAACGGACTGGCATGCTGTTGGCTGATGTTGATTTGGCTTGCGGGGCTAACTGAGAATTTCAATTGACTGTATTCATCTAGTGCTTTTGCTTCAAGCTGCTTCGTTTCTTTATTTTTAACATATTGTTTTTCTAACTTACCTGCAATTAAAGATAAGCTATTAATATTACTTATGGAGCCATCAGCCCATGAGATCCCATTGGGATTAGCAATAATTAGGTTCGCGGCTTGTCCTTTAATACCGAGGACACCTTTAATTTTACTTTCTTCTGTTCCTGTCACTTCAGCCAATATTAGTTTTGCAGCTTTGTTTGCAAGCTGATTATTATCATTAATATCATTATTAAAAATGAGACCATGATCATTAGAAGATAAACTCTCAAAAGAGTTAAATGAAATATGATTTTTTAGAGGAGCTTCGATATTAATTAATTTTGCTTTAGATACATCGGCTTGAGAAAAGGAAGAAAAACTCAAACATGATAAAAAAGAGTTTGTTAGAAAGATAAATTGCATTTTTTTATTCATTACGTTTCCTTGTAATAATAACCCTAATAGGTGTAATTAAATATAATCTATTTTATTTTTCATTAGTATATTAAAATTTAACATGGATGCTATAAAAATAATTATTTTAAATTTTAATGATGAAAAATTAAAATCAACAACGATTAGTTGGGTAAGTGTAACAAATAGAGTTGCAAGTGTAGATATTAAATCATTTAAGTCACATTCCTACAATTTATAATAAAGTTGATGTTCAATTCGTTTTACTAGGATATAACGGCAATCATCAGGTAAAAAATCGCTCGTTTATATCGATATACCCAAGTACTCATCTAAAGCAAAATTTTTATTTACACGTACACTTTCTGATAGTTTTGTGATCGTTACTGAACTAAATGAAACAACTTATCGGGTCTATTATGATGGGAGAATTAATAGTTCGATTCCTTTTGATAATGTAGTGATGGCGTAGATTACAAAGATTACCAAATAAAAAATGCTAGTCTAATGACCGGTATCAGACTGATACCGAACATATTATGTTTGGTAGTAAATCTAATAGGCTATTGAGAATAAACTAGAAATATCACTAAATTGATTTTCCCCTATCTGTATTTTATCTGTGCTACATATATACAAAATAACCGTCGCCACGTAATGAAAAATTCATTGTTTGTACCAGCACCTTGATATCAATGGTATTTTGAAGCTAAAGAAAACTGTCTTGACACTGATATTGATAGCTCTCAAATGAAATGAACCGGCCTAATAGCTTGGTATTTTCCCCCAGTTCTATCGGCTAAGATATTAAGTTTAGAAAGTTGTATTCTTATTGCTTATATAATCCCTGTAAAAGATAATGATAGCTATTATATTTATTTTATTATTTGTTTAATGATTGTTAATGGAATTATTTTTTATAAAATGTAATTCTTGATATGTGGAGATGCTCTTGTATAACATAGATAAATAAAAGGATTTAATTATATGTTTAATAATAGTTGTTTATTAAAAAATTCCATTTATAAAATGGATGAAATTAAAAAAGATAATAATTTTCTAATTATTAATACAGAATCATTATTAATAATTCGCCAAATAAAACAAATTTTACTGAGAACAGTGCAAGAGATGGGCTATGATACAGTTAACTCTAATTTAGTTGCACAAGTACTGCGTGATAGTCGTTTAAAATCTGGATTATTTGGCAGTATGCCACTTAAAAATAGTCCAGCAAGTCCTGATGTTAAGAACTTTCTTGCAGACACATTATCGTTTACCCGCTTGCATGCGATTAGTGGGGATAGCATGACAACAATGGGTAAAATACCACCTTATGGACGTGCACACTTAGTTAAAATTGGTCCGAATAGTTATGCGGTTGAATATAGATATGAGCCTTCAAGCATCTCGCCTTCATTAGCATTCCATACTTATTTTTTAGGTTATAACGGGGCTAATCAGTCCAGTATAACGCCTGCTTATGTTGATATACCTATTCAGGCTGCGGAGGATAGTTTTTTATTCACGGGCTCTTTAACAGGGTGCTCCGTTATTGTTACTAAGCTGAATGAAACAACCTATCGTGTTTATCATGATGGCCGTGTGAATAGTTCTATATTGTATGATAACGTTGTAATGGCATTTGATTATATGGACTACCAAGTTCCAGGCTCAGATGAAGGCCTTGCGATGGCGTATATGTATTTTAAGGATGGCCATTGGCGGTTATTATTACAAAAGCAAGAATATGAATTGATCAATGGAACACCTATTCCTAAGCTACGTAACAACGAAAGTTCTATGATAGGTTATTATGTTGATAATCAATTTTCCGAGAAACAATTAGAAAAATTCAATCGATATCGCCATGCATCACAAAATAAATTAAAAGAAATAGCAAAAGAATTTGGTATAAATACGGACCAGGTTTCAGATGGTGAATATATTGATGGGGGGTTTTCGCTGGAGAACTCAGCAATAAAATCATGGGTTGATTTAAATGGCAAGGTTAAAAAGAAAATTTATGATAAAATCAATCAATTAATTAAAAAAATTGATAAATTTAAAGTTGAATTAAGCAATCTAAAGAGTAAGTCAATACGAAGTAATGACGAAAATATAAGGATCGATAATTTAATATCAATTCTGGAAATGGAAAAAACTATTAAAGATTACTATTCTCAAAAATATTTATCGATATTAACTGAGTCATTATCTGTAGAAAAAAGCAGGTTATGGCTACAAATAAAAAATAAGACTGGAATTGACTCTGTTGTTCAAGTCGTAAATGAAGAACTTGGTAACGGTGTTACGAATATAGCACTAAATAAAGAATATAAATTGGCGGTGATGCGAGATCGTAATATTGCTAATGATAAATTTAATGAAGGTTATGATAACTATAATAAAACTGATATTCGAGGCTTTAATCAAGAAATGACTTCATCAGAGATGATGGCTCTATATTTAAATCCTGAATTGAGCGTGACAGAACGTGGCGCATTGTATAGGCATATTCAAAATACGATAGATAACGAAGGTCGTCATCAAATTTTAGAAAATACGAGGGAAATAAATGAATTATTTAAGAGAGAGGGCAGTATAAATTCTAGGCTATCCCCCCAAGATTTTTATTTACCTTTAATGGGAGATATGTCAGATGGTCGCTGTTATCCGCTTGTTAGAGCTATGGCTGTTGCATTAGAGGAGAATGGGCCAAATGGTAGTAATGTACTACTCGACAAACTCTTTTTAGCTGCCGCATCACCAACAGATAACAGCTCAATTCTATTAAAAAAATCATTAATAAGGCTTCACTCAAATATTGAAGCGGTACAGTCTTCGAGTTCTCAAGGTAACCTAGATTTAAATGCTATTGAGGCTAGATTAACTGAGGGGAATGCAACGAAAATGTATGCCTTAAATAGCCAGAAGCATGCGATGATGTTGGGGAAAATTGTATATGAAGATAGTGTAACCTATTATTTTTACGATCCTAATTTCGGTATATTCATGTTTGAAAGTAGTCATAAACTTTTTTCAGCTCTAAATAAGTTTATGATAAATAAAAAAATGGCTAAATTATATGTTGCTTTAGGCTCTGATTCGAAACCTATTTTTGAATTAATTTCTATTGATGTTGACGGGATGAGAAATGTGGCAGTGGGCGGGGGATTAGTCGTATCAGATTTATCCAATACAGATGATTTGAATCTTGTTGCTGAAAGGCGTAAAAATACGATTAAATTTATTGAAAATCAAATACAAATCACTAAAGAGTTAAATATAAAAGCATCGTTAACAATTTTGACCGCTGAACGATGGGGGGACAAAATTGAGAGAGTATTTAATGAGATATCTGAACAGTATCAATTAGATGAAACATGGTTACCTAATTTTTCTAGTATAGAAATGACTGAGGAGGGAAAATACCGTATTCAATTTATTAATAAAGACATCGCATTTCGAGAGCGCTGGATTGAAACAACAGATAGTACTTTGATGGAATTTAAAGAGTACTTTAATGAAAATATAAATACATTTGAACAAAGCTACGAATTTCACCATTCTGAATTACGGCGCCGAGGTGGCATAGGTAATGCGGAACATGTTGATGGAATGAACATGGGAATGGCCGTTCACGCATTAATTCAGTGGGCTGCGAATAAAAATAGACAAAACATAAGCAGTGGCATGTCATCAAATTTAGCGGAAGCATTAAAAATTCATGCTTATGTCACTTATAGTATGATGGCGCATGGTGCAGTAAATGATGTGACAAAGGTTGTAAAGTTAGTTAAAACGCTTTGGTGTGAGGAGGCGGGAATTACCCACTCTGCGATGAAGACTTTTTCATCATCATTTGCCCGGGTAGCTAATGAAGGGATCGGTACTGTTTTTCAAGGCGCAATGGTTGGGTTTGATATTTATGAATTAACACATGCAGAAAATGATCCACAAAAGGCTGTATTTGGAACTCAGCTGGCATTCGATTCAGCAAGTTTACTATTAAGTGGTGCAACAATTGGTGCAGGTATTGTCGGAGCTACAGAGGCAGCTGCTGTATTTGGTGGTGTGGGTGTGATTGTTGGTGGCCTCGGAATTGGAATTGTGGGACTAGCACGTGCATATGCTGAAATTGGCGAGCATGCGAAAGAAGTTGGGGTCTACTTCCAACATTTAGATGATGCGTATAGTGGGAATGGATTTGATTATCAAATAGATAATAAAAGTGGTAAACGGATCTTAGTTCCACGTCCTTTGGCTGTATTTGATCGTATTGACTTACGCTCAAAAAAAATTAACTTTGATAGCCAGTATCTCTACCGTACACAGCCCCATCGCAGTGGAAATGGTAGTGGGCGCAAAGATTTTATTGCTTGGGCAGCGTATCTTCCCTATTCGGTGGTTGATAAAAAACAAGCCATTAATATTCGAGAAGGACTTGGTTATCAGAGCAAGCATGACATTCCATTTCAAGAGACAGATACCGTTATTTTACCAGGGGTGCCAAAGTCATATATTAATTATTCTTTTAATCTATTTCCAGGTGCATTGACTCGTTATGATTATGGTTTTAATGTTTTGCGGAGATTAGAAGAAACAGATAAATTTGATTATGATTTTTATTCTTTTCCTGGTGAGTATATTATAACTAGAATTTATCATGAATATGTCAGTACCAAAACAAATATTATTTTACCCATAAATAAAGCACATATTGCCGTGCCTAAAATATCCAGTGAATGGTATGGGAAACTATCTTATAACCTTAGCGGAGCGGGTGGTGAATATATTATTAGTATTAACCATGGTGTTAATATTAAATTAATAAATGATTCAAATTTTAAGCATAATTCAAAATGGGTTATTGATACAAGTTTGATTGATGGCGGTGATCCTACAGTAGAAGTTAATGATGGTTATCTAAGAATTGGCAGTTTAAATATAAATATTGATCCAAGTGCCTTATCTGATCAAGTTATTTTAGTTAATTCAGAGCATGAAGTTCGTGAGGTAGATTTTAAAAATAAACTCATTCAAGTTATCAGAGAGGATGGTCGACAGTGGAGTAATAAAGGCCAGTCAATTGAACAGCACCTAAATGAATTGGCTGATAAACACCAATTGCACGGTAACTTTATTGTAGTTGATGATTATATATATGGTAAGAAAAATGTTGGGAGAGCTTTTTATGAGGTCGCAACAAAAAGAATGCTTTTTACTAATTCAATAAATAAAATCTATCATTCGCCTACACTCGGAACTATTGATGCAGAGTATGCCTATTTCTTTTCTCAGGAAGAAAATATTATTTGGCGGAGCAATATTAATAATGGTGGTCAACTCGATAATAATTATTATTTAGCTGATGAGAAATCATCACCGTTTAAAGTACATAAGCTATGGAGGGAGCATGAAAATATTTATTTTAGTTTAACTCATCATGATAATAATGACGAAATTTTCACTAAATATAAAATAGATGGAAAAAAATCTGAACTCGTTAATATTTTTAATAGTAGTAAGCTGTTAGAATATTTAGCGAATTCACCAACAAAAATAAATAGTTCGGGATACCATATTTTAAAAATGTATTATAATGTACCTAATGATCGTTACAGTCAAAATCTTAGCGAAGTAGAATCTGATAAGTTAGATTTTTCTACGTTAAATCTTGCAAAGATAGTAACTATTGATGGTAAAGATGAAAATGGTATCAATCGTCGTTATTGGCTACGTCGTGACACAAATACTTTAATTAAGGTTAACCTTGGTGTAAATAAATATACAAAGGTTGTTGAAAACCCTGCTGATTTAATACTTGTTGGTAGTTTAATTGACTACAGTGAAACGGAAGTGTTTTTTTTCTATAGTAAAGAAAAAGATAGATTATATCGTCAAGAAGGCTTGGGGCAAGATGTATTTGATATCAACAATCCAACAACAAAGGTTATCACACAAGAAATATACGGACACTCAATCCCGATTACACAAATAAACACTGTTTTTAATTGGAATGGAAATATTATTGTTATAAGAAAGTCAGGAAAGATACAGCAAGTTAATGCGGATGGTAGTATAGATATAGTCGCATTTAATGAGCATTGGTTAAAAACATTAGATTCATCTAATTGGTTATCAAAGCTTGACGACAACTATAATGGAACAAAACAGGCAATTGCTTTATTGGGATTAAGGCGCTCAGATGAGAGTATCATTCCTGCATGGTACTTTGATCGCAAATTTATTATTGCTCACTCTTTGTTATCAGAACATGAGCTACAATTTTTAGGATTTGATTCAGATAATCAAAACGGGTTTATATTTGATAGAAATACCGGTAAATTATATAGTCAGCAAGTTGTTAATATTGATACTATGCGACATTCATTCGGTGTTATTAATACCTATATGAGTTCAAATAATAATATAGCTGATAGCATTAGAATATACCCAGAGTTAGTATTTAAAAATATTAAGAAAATTGATAATGGCCTCATGATGCTAACGGATAAGAACGAAATACTTTATCAGCCTGAAAATGGAACAAAAGAATCGAACAAGATAGGTGCTTCATTTGTAATTAAAGGAACGCATGAGGCAGATATCATTAATCCATCTAAAATAGCTCATGTTGATACATTAATATTAAGTGGTGGAGAAGGGGGGGATACATATGAATTTAGTGTAGATGCTTGGAAAGCTTATCGTGCCATTATTATTGATAATAACGCAAAAGATAATGCTGTAGATGATATTATTATACCGTCAGTTGACAATTGGAGAAAGATGTTCATTAACCGGCAAGGTAATGATCTCATTATTACAGATATCCATAATGACACATCGTTAATATTACGTGAAGTCTATGGTTCAAAATCTAAGTCTTATCGCCACTTGATGATTAAAATAGCGCAGGAGCATGATGATATAGTACTCGATAATCTAGTTAACAAGCTAAAGGAAAATTACGGATTAATGTATTTATCGACATATTTTAATGAAAGAGCAAAACGACAGTCAGACTCTACCGATATTATAGATTTATTAACGGATAGAATAAATTTTATGCGTCACATAGAACAATTAAATGTAGATATTATGCTAGACGGAAAAAATGAACGAACTGAACTTATACCAATTGGCTTATCAAGCCAAATTAATTTGGCTTGATTTTTTATTTTTGTCCACTGGGATGATGTATTAGAGCGCATTATAGGAATCAGCATTTAGATAAAAAAAGAGCCACAATTAGTGGCTCTTTTTGTCATTCATCAGCGTTTATTGAGCTGTTGGTGGGTGACTGTGTTCCACGTCCTCTGATTTCTTCGAGAAACGGCGACGGATCACCACGAAGAATACAGGAACGAAGAAGATAGCCAGCGAGGTTGCTGCGAACATGCCTCCAAGAACACCAGTACCTACTGAGTTCTGGGATGCAGAACCTGCACCATTACTAAATACCAGTGGGATAACACCTAACATAAATGCTAGAGATGTCATCAGAATTGGTCGTAAACGCATTTTAACTGCATTCAGTGTTGCTTCGACTAACCCTTTTCCTTCTTTTTCCATCAAGTCTTTGGCGAATTCAACAATCAATATTGCGTTTTTCGCCGATAGCCCAATGGTGGTTAAGAGGCCCACTTTAAAGTAAACGTCATTGTCTAAACCGCGAACACTGGTGAACAATAACGCACCAATAATACCTAATGGAACCACTAACATAACTGAGAATGGAACAGACCAGCTTTCATATAGAGCAGCCAGACACAGGAATACCACTATCAAAGAAATCGCATACAGTGCAGGGGCTTGGTTACCTGCTAAACGTTCTTGATAAGACATACCCGTCCACTCGTAACCAATTCCTTCAGGCAGGTTTTCAGTGGTGAGTTTTTCCATTAACAGCATCGCATCACCCGTACTTTGTCCCGGAGCTGCTTGGCCTTGAATATTCATCGCAGGGACACCGTTATAACGTTCTAAACGTGGTGAACCATACTTCCAAGGATCTTTGGATTCGTCCATAAATGCAGAGAACGGAACCATTTTACCTTGGTTATTACGAACATACAGGTTACTGATGTCAGAAGGTAACATACGGCTTTCTGCGTCACCTTGTACGTAAACTTTCTTCACACGACCACGGTCGATAAAGTCATTCACGTAGCTTCCACCAAACATAGAACTCAATGTTGCGTTGATATCACTGATAGCGACACCTTGAGCCTGTGCTTTTTGTTGGTCAATATAAATACGGTATTGCGAGGTATCATCCTGACCATTTGGGCGAACACCTTGAAGCATTTCTGGGTGCTGAGCCGCCAATCCTAGCAACTGGTTACGGGCTTGCATCAGTTTATCATGCCCCAAGTTACCTTTATCAACTAACTCAAAGTCAAACCCGTCTGCGGTACCTAACTCAACAATTGCGGGTAGGTTAAAGGCGTAAATCAATGCCTCTTGTTTTTTTGACAGTGCGATATTCGCACGCTGTACAATCGCATCAACGTGGTTTTCATCGCCTTTACGTTCGCTCCAATTTTTCAGAACGACGAAAGCGAGACCCATATTTTGGCCTTGACCTGCGAAGCTAAAGCCCCCAACGGTAAAGACCGATTCAACGTTTTTAGCTTCTTCGGTATGGTAGTAGTTATTCACTTCATCCAGTACCGCTTGGGTTTGTTCTTGCGTTGATCCCGGTGGTAATTGGATCATTGACAAGAATACCCCCTGGTCTTCCGCCGGTAAGAAGGAAGACGGTAAGCGAACGAACATGAACGCCATACCAACCACTAACAGCAGGTAAATGACGAGATAACGACCAGTACCGTTAAGCATACGGCTTACACTGTCGGTGTAGTGGTGTGCTTGTTTTTCAAATGTACGGTTAAACCACCCAAAGAACCCTTTCTGGCTACCATGGCTGCCTTTTTCAATTGGCTTCAACATGGTGGCGCACAGTGCTGGCGTTAAGATCATCGCAACCAGTACTGATAAGATCATGGAGGATACAATGGTAATTGAGAACTGACGGTAAATTGCCCCTGTAGAACCCCCAAAGAAGGCCATAGGGATGAATACCGCAGACAGCACCATTGCAATACCGACTAACGCACCTTGGATTTGACCCATTGATTTTTTGGTCGCTTCTTTTGGTGATAAGCCTTCTTCTTGCATAACACGCTCAACGTTCTCAACAACAACGATGGCGTCATCGACGAGAAGCCCGATGGCGAGTACCATCGCGAACATGGTCAACGTGTTTATGGAATAACCAAATGCCGACAAGATAGCAAAAGTACCTAACAATACGACAGGTACTGCAATCGTTGGTATCAGTGTTGCACGGATGTTTTGTAGGAACAAATACATTACAACAACAACCAGCATGATTGCTTCTACTAACGTTTTAACCACTTCGTTAATTGAAATTTTAACGAATGGGGTTGTATCGTATGGATAAACAATCTCTAACCCTTGAGGGAAGAAAGGTTTCATTTCCTCAAGCGCGGCACGAACGTTATTAGACGTATCTAATGCGTTCGCTCCCGTTGCCAGTTTAATACCGATACCTGCTGCTGGC
Source organism: Providencia sp. PROV116 (assembly GCF_028482485.1). Taxonomy (NCBI): domain Bacteria; kingdom Pseudomonadati; phylum Pseudomonadota; class Gammaproteobacteria; order Enterobacterales; family Morganellaceae; genus Providencia; species Providencia sp. PROV116. Next base: position 15,950 of record NZ_JAMPQO010000009.1, read on the forward strand.
TTACCATTAAAGCGGGCAATCGTACTATAGTTTTCAGCACCTAATTGGACCTCAGCAACATCCTTAATACGTACTTGTGAACCATCTTGGTTTACACGTAATAAAATATTGCTAAATTCTTCAGGGCTATTTAATCGTGTCTGCGCAATGATAGAAACGTTTAAACGCTGATTTGCTACAGATGGTGAACCACCGAGTTGTCCTGCTGCGACTTGGTTATTTTGAACCTTGATCGCATTAATGACATCTGTGGTGGTCATGTTGTACTTAACAAGTTGCTCTGGTTTTAGCCAAATACGCATTGCATATTGGGTACCGAACAGTTGAGTTTCACCTACACCGTTAACTCGGCTAAGTGGGTCTTTAATATTTGACCCTACATAGTCGGCAATATCATATTGCCCCATTGAGCCATCGTTAGAAACGAAACCCGCAACCATTAAGAATGAACTAGTTGATTTATCGACACTAATACCTTGTTGCTGAACTTCTTGTGGCAACAATGGCATCGCCAGTTGCAATTTGTTTTGCACTTGTACTTGCGCGATATCACCATCAGTTCCTGCTTCAAATGTCAGCGTAATGCTAGCAGAACCTGATGAATCACTGCTCGATGACATATATACCAAGTTATCGATACCGTTCATGTTCTGTTCGATAACCTGCGTTACTGTATTTTGTACCGTCTCAGCATCCGCTCCCGGATAGTTAGCTGAAATAGAAACAGCCGGTGGCGCGATGGTCGGGTACTGCGAAACAGGTAACTGGATAATTGCCAACAGACCAGCAAGCATGGTGATAATAGCAATTACCCACGCAAAAATTGGTCTTTCTATAAAAAACTTAGGCATTAATCAGCCGCTCCCTTATTTAGACTTTTCTTCAGGTTTTGCCTGATTGTCTATGGATTGCGTTTCTAAGTTTGCTTCCTTAGGATTCACAACAATTCCTGGTTTGATTTTTTGTAAGCCGATGACAATGACACGATCACCTGCTTTTAGACCTTCAGTTACCAGCCATTTGTTGCCAACTGCTTGTCCTGCTTTAACTTTTCTGACTTCAACTTTATTCTCAGCGTCAACAACCATGACTTGAGAAGTTCCTTGAGCCGTACGAGATAAACCTTGTTGCGGAACTAGAATCGCATTATCAATAACACCATCTTCTAATACAGCACGAACAAACATACCTGGAAGTAATTCTTTGTTCGGGTTAGGGAACATGGCTCTCATCGTGATAGACCCTGTTGTTTCATCAACAGTGACATCAGAGAATTCCAGAACACCTTTTTGTGCGTATTCTTGACCGTTGTTGTTGATCAAGCTGACAGGTGCTTTTCCTGATTCCCGCTGTACAGCGCCTTTCGCTATCTCATTTTTGAGGCGTAAGAAATCGTCACTTGATTGTGTTACGTCAACATAGATAGGATCAAGTTGCTGAACACGCATTAATTCAGTGGTTTGCCCTGTTGATACTAAAGCCCCTTCAGTCACATTCGATTTGCCAGTACGGCCGCTAATCGGTGCAGTCACTTTGGTATAATTCAGGTTGATACGTGCAGTTTCAACCGCCGCTTCAGCCGCTTTGACGGCAGCGAGTGCTTGCGCATAGGTTGACGTTGCTTGGTCGTATTCCTGACGACTAATGTAATTAGTCCCTAACAATGGTTTATAACGCTTCACCGTTAATGCAGCCAGATTCGCATTAGCTTGTGCTTTTGCTAGCTCCGCTTTTGCGCTGTCATAGGTTGCTTGGAATGGTGCCGGGTCAATTTGGTATAAAGATGTCCCTGCTTCTACGTCGCTACCTTCTTTATAGTTGCGCTTCAATATGATGCCACTAACCTGAGGACGAACCTCGGCAACACGAAATGCGGATGTTCGGCCTGGTAACTCGGTTTTGAGCGTCAGAGGTTCGGCTTTAAGCGTAACAATTCCTACTTCAGGCGCCGGGCGTTCTCCGCCACCTTGTTGTTCATCGTTACAACCGGATAGAGCCAAGCCACCTGAAAGAACTAACAGAGCCAGAGGTAACACCCCTCTGTTTTTTCGCATAAGTTAACCTCAATTAATCAATATGAGTTCAAAACAAAAATAAGAAAAATGGTAAACAATATGATTTATCACTGTGCTATAGTACAAACATACACGAATGTATGTAAATCAGCTTTCGATAGAAACGGGTCACAATGGCACGAAAAACTAAACAACAGGCTGAAGAAACCCGTCAGGAAATATTAGATGCTGCCATCAAAACATTCTCTGAACGAGGAGTTTCTGCCACATCATTAGCCGATATTGCAAAAGCAGCGGGGGTTACCCGAGGTGCAATATATTGGCATTTCAAAAACAAAGTTGATCTCTTTTATCAAGCTTGTGAATTTGGTGATAACCAAATAGTACAAGCTGAAGAATATTATCGTTCTAAATATACCAACGATCCACTTTCAATACTAAGAGAATTATTAGTTTATGTTTTGACTGATTTTATTGAAAGCCCTAAAAACCGCGCTTTGATGGAAATTTTCTTTTTGAAGTGCGAATTAGTTGGCGAAATGGTAGAGTTAGTTGATTTTAAACGCGCTAATTACGTCGCAAGCCAATGCCGAATTGTGGATAACTTGACCGCCTGTATTGATGCGGGGCAGCTTCCAGCAGACCTTGATGTGGAGTGTGCCGCGATTATGATCCGTTCATTAATGTCTGGTTTGTTAGAAAACTGGCTACTCCAATCAGAAAATTTTAATATTAATCAACATACAATTACATTGGTTGATACACTATTAGAAACACTAAAATGTAATACCGCGATCCGGTTAAAACCCATTCAAACTGAATAAGTGGAGTCCGACATGACCTCTATCTTGATTATTGCCAATGGAGCACCTTACGGCAGTGAAACATTGTTCAACTCATTGCGATTAGCGATAACGTTAAAAGAGCAAGAGCCACAACTAGATCTGAAAATTTTCCTGATGTCAGATGCCGTGACAGCAGGTTTAGCGGCTCAAAAGCCTAAAGAAGGCTACAACCTTCAACAAATGTTAGAGATTTTAACAGCACAAAATGTTCCCGTTAAATTATGTAAAACTTGTACAGATGCCCGTGGTGTGAGTGAATTAACCCTTGCTGATGGTGTTGAAGTAGGTACATTGGTCGAGCTTGCAAGCTGGACATTAACGGCTGATAAAGTATTAACTTTCTAATATTCTACGTAAAATGTGTTTGGTTAGGTAAAATTAGGTGCTGATAGGCTGTTATCGGCACTTTGTTTAATTAAGCAACGTATTATTCGTATAAAGGAATGCCATTATGATGAAACAACAATGGAAGTGGCAGCAGTTAGTATTAATCATACTGTTCTTTTTCATCGCATCTTTTTCCAGCTCAATTACGGCATTAACGTCAAATAGCTTACCCAGCAAGAATGAAATAAAAAGTGCACTCAATGCATTGAATAAAAAAAGCTCACTCAGTGAGGAAGATAAACTTGTTCTCGCCGATCTGGAAAAAACCTCAGATTTTTATGACGAACTGGATAAACTCGAACAACGAACGGCTGATCTGCAAAAAAAACTCAGTAGCGCGAGTGAAGAATCAAAACAAGCTGCACAAGGTTTGTTGCAAATAAAAAATGAAAATGAACAACTCACCGAAAATTTCCTACGAAAAATACAAGATAGCTCTCTTTCACAATTAGAAGCATTACAAACCTCCTACTTAGAAAATCTGCAAACAGAACAAAATGACCTCGCAACCTATAGTAGCCAATTAATTGGCTTACAAACGCAGCCTGAAAGGGCACAAGCGATGATGTTGGAAAATGCGAGGCGATTGCAGGAAATTCGTAATGAACTAAATAGTTCATTAAATGAATCTGTGAATTTAAGGCCGACTCAAATCACAATGCTGCAAGTTGAACAGTATTTATTACAGCAGCAAAATGAATATCAAAAACGTATCCTACAGACGAATACTCAATTACAAGATGTACTGCAAAAACAGCGTGATTATACTGCAGCATATATTGAACAATTGGAACATCATATTCAGCAAGTACAAAATGCTATTAGTCATCGCCGCCTAAATGACTCCCAATCAACAGTGCGTGAAGCATTAAGTACTTCTGAAACCGATATCAACGCTCAACAAAATCCCCTTATTCAAAAAGAAATTGCGATTAATAATGCGCTGAGCGACCGGTTAATTGCAGTGACAGAAAATAGCAATAAATTGGTTCAAAATGGTATCCGTGTAAAAACCTGGCTTGAAAGAGCGACACAGTCAGAACGAAATCTAAAAGAACAAATTAATGTATTACGCGGTAGCTTATTGCTTTCACGAATTTTGTTTCAACAACAAATTGACTTACCACCTGATATTCTAACGAAAAATTTACCCACAACGATCGCCGATTTGCGGCTTGAACAATTTGATGTTAACCAACAACGTGATGAACTTTACCAACCTAATGATTATATTACGAAGTTGGAACAGCAATTTGAGATAAAAGCTGGGGATGAGCTTACCAATAGCACATTATTATCAACGGAAGATAAATCCACGTTATTGAAACTATTGGAAGTTCGTCGTGGGTTATTAGATGAACTTAACCAGCAGCTTGGCGGGCAAATTTCGCAAGCAATCAACCTACAACTGGATCAAAACCAATTATTGAGTGTAGTGGGGTCGCTTGAAAATACCTTGGCACAGCAAATATTTTGGGTGAATAGTAATAAACCGATTGATTTGGAATGGGTGAAAGCTTTTCCTGAAGCCGCAGCGACACAAATTAATAGCTTTGATTTTAGTTTATCAAACCGCAGCATTAAACGGGGCGTGAGTAATTCACTGTTAGTGGTTATTCCACTTGTTTTGGTCGCGCTATTGTTTATTTGGTTTAATCGTAAAATTAATAACCGATTGCAAGATATTGACCAACGGCTTTCAAGTTTGCGCAATGATAGCGTACTAAGTACGCCATTTGCGATTCTACTGACATTAATGCAAACATTGCCTATTTCACTGTTTTTACTCGCATTTGGTTACTGGTTTTTGAAAACAGGGAATGTACAAGGCCCATTTTTCTGGCAGTTCAGCCAACAGTTAGCGATATTTTGGGCGTTATTTGAGCTGACGTTTCGTGTGTTGAAACCCCAAGGTATTGCACAAAAACATTTTGGTATTGAAAAAGAGAAAATATCTCAAACACGACGTAGAATGATTAGGCTATCGATTCCTCTGGTGCCACTTATTTTCTTTTCCACTTATGGCGTTAGCAACCCACTGAAAGTGTCTGAGGACGTGATTGGCCAATTAATTGTACTAGTTTCTCTTATACTGTTGTGTATTTTTACAATCCCATTTTGTAAACAGGTTTGGCAAGAGAAAGGTAGTCACTTAACGCGCAGTATTGTCATGACATTACTGACATTTTCGCCATTAATTTTAGTGGGCTTAATGATGGCGGGGTATTACTACACCACATTGCGTTTGGCCAATCGTTGGTTAGATAGCCTCTATCTTTTACTCCTGTGGTATATCACTTACAATGCTTGCTTAAGGGGACTAACACTGGTGGCTCGTAAGTTGGCATATCAACGTGCCATAGAACGTCGTGCGATGTTGAAGCAAGAAGATGTTGAAAACGAACCCATTAAAGAGCCACCCATGACCATCGAGTTGATTAGCCAGCAATCGCTACGCCTGACAACGATGGTGTTGTTTATTATCTTTGCGTTAGCGTTTTATGCAATTTGGTCTGACTTCATCACCATTTTCTCTTTCTTAGATAGCGTGAACTTGTGGAGCTACACCGCCACATCGGCAGAAGGGGGAAATATTTTACAATTCGTAACCTTAGCGAATTTAATATTGGCTCTTGTGATCATCATTGTGTCTTGGGTGATGACGCGAAATCTCCCTGGGCTACTGGAAGTATTGGTGTTATCACGGTTAAAACTCCGTCAGGGTTCTACTTATGCTATTACGACAATATTAACTTATATTATCGTGGGGATTGGCGCGATTGCCTCGTTAGGGATGATTGGCGTGACATGGAACAAATTGCAATGGTTAGCCGCTGCTTTAACCGTCGGGTTAGGGTTTGGCTTACAGGAAATTTTTGCCAACTTTGTATCAGGGATCATTTTACTATTTGAACGTCCGATCCGTATAGGGGACACAGTGACTATTGGGACTTATTCAGGAACGGTAAGTAAAATTCGCATCCGGGCAACCACTATTGTCGATTTTGATCGTAAAGAAGTGATCATTCCGAATAAAGCTTTTGTGACTGAGCGGTTGATCAACTGGTCGTTATCAGATACCGTCACGCGCATCACGATTGCTATCGGCGTGGCTTATGGTTCTGATCTGGATAAAGTGAAGCGGGTTTTATTATCGGCAGCAACCAGCAATAACAAGGTGATGACCGAACCCGCTCCCAATGTTTATTTCACCAGTTTTGGCGCCAGTACGTTAGACCATGAATTACGTTTTTATGTGCGGCAAATTGGCGATCGTGGCGTGACAAGTGATGAAGTGAACCGCGCGATAGACAAGTTATGTCGAGAAAATGACATTGATATTGCATTCAACCAGTTAGAGGTTCATTTGCATAATAATAAAGGTGATGAAGTGCAAGAAGTGAAGCGAACACCTAAAGATAGTGATGGTGAAACGCACTAGGCCCGTTAAGTTTCTTTGGTGCAGGTAGCTTGTGCTGCTTGCACTTGTTTTGACATATAATCATTTTTCACAATTTCAAGTGCTTTGAGAACCACATCGGTGTCTATCTCAGAGGTTTCTAATAAGTAGATTAAATCAACAGCAAGTTGGATTTCTTGTGGAGCATCTTTGAGTGAACTCATACTGATTCCTTCCAATATTTAATCAAAATATTGATTTTCTTGATGTTCAATGGCTTTCTCAATACGCAAAAGTGCTTGGCGGCAACGGTACAAACGCCCTGCAAGTACAGCGAGTTCTTTTTGGCACTGGTGTTGAAGACGGTGGTCAGTTAGCTCACTTAAATGAAGCTCTTTTTCACTCACCATCGCTTGTAAGCGTCGTTCATAGTCTTGGTGTTGTGATAAACGTTCATATAAATCAATCTGTTCCTTTTTCTTAGTAAAACTGGATTCTTTCTCACGTAAAGCTTGTGTAGAAATCTCCCGAGAAATGGCTTGTATTTGGTGGACTATTTTCTCCGTTAGGAAATTGACTTGCTCGCTGTGGTTTAATTTTACGCTGTGGCACAATTGCTGATACAAGGTCTGTAATTCATTTTGGCAATCCCCTAGACGGGTGGATTTGCGGCTAAACAATTGCATGTCGAAGCGTGAATGTGAAAACTCAAGGTCTTTTATGGGGTCCACTCGAGTTTTCAATTCATCAATCTGCTTTTTTAACGCATCTAAAAGAGCGGGGATTTTCATTTTTTGTTCTCATTAAGTGTCAAAAATAGCGGAATATTGATATTCAGCAACAAAACTGATGCCAAATTGACGGCTTCTTATTGCATTTTTATGGTACTTTACATAGATTCTACACTTTCGTGTTTACTACATGGCTTTTATTATGACCGCTAAAGAGCAACAACTGCAATTGATTAAAGAAAGTATCGCATCTATCCAAGATTATCCAATCGAAGGTGTGATTTTTCGTGACATTACCACTTTATTAAATAACCCTGCTGCATACCAAGCAACAATTGATATGTTAGTCGAACATTATCAAAATAAAGGCGTCACTAAAATTGTAGGAACTGAAGCACGTGGTTTTCTATTCGGTGCTCCAGTCGCATTACGTTTAGGCGTAGGTTTTGTCCCTGTACGTAAAAAAGGGAAATTACCACGTGAAGTATTAAGTATGACTTACGACCTTGAATATGGTACGGATACACTTGAAATCCATAAAGACAGCATCAACCCTGACGATAACGTCTTAGTTGTTGATGATCTACTCGCGACAGGCGGTACAGTGGAAGCAACGGTGAAAATGATCAAACAGCTTGGTGCTAATGTTGTGGATGCGGCATTTATCATCAGCTTACCTGACCTTGGCGGCGTTGAGCGTCTACAAAAAGAAGGTGTTTCTTCGTATAGCCTTGTTGAGTTCCCAGGCCACTAATCTTTATTTTCCCTCTATTTTTATCACAGCCTCGCTGTATAGGTTGAGGCTGTGGTAGCATGGTACTATGATTATATATATTCACGTACCATGTTAAATGACAGTGGAATCCATGAGCTATCAGGTACTTGCCCGTAAGTGGCGCCCCCAAAAATTTTCAGACGTTGTTGGTCAACAGCACGTTTTGACTGCACTCGCTAATGGGCTAACGCATCAGCGGCTTCATCATGCCTATCTTTTCTCCGGTACACGTGGCGTAGGAAAAACGACGATTGCTCGCCTGTTTGCCAAAGGCCTTAATTGCGAAACAGGGATTACTGCATCGCCTTGTGGGCAATGCGCCAACTGCCTTGAAATAGAGCAAGGGCGATTTGTCGATTTAATTGAAATTGACGCAGCCTCTCGTACTAAAGTCGAAGACACTCGTGAATTATTAGACAATGTCCAATATGCACCGGCACGTGGGCGCTTCAAAGTTTATTTAATTGACGAAGTACACATGTTGTCTCGTCATAGTTTCAATGCGTTATTAAAAACGCTTGAAGAACCACCTGAACATGTGAAGTTTTTGTTGGCGACGACTGACCCGCAAAAACTCCCTGTGACTATTTTGTCCCGCTGCTTGCAGTTCCATCTAAAAGCGTTAGATGTCACGCAAATCAGTGAGCAACTTGAACTCATCCTGAATGCAGAAAATATTGAACATGATCAACGTGCTCGTCAGTTGATAGCAAGAGCGGCAGATGGCAGTTTGCGTGATGCATTAAGCTTAACTGACCAAGCCATTGCGATGGGGCAAGGGAAAGTCACGGCTGATATCGTTAGCCAAATGCTAGGAACTCTTGATGACGAACAGCCATTAGCCATTATTGAAGCACTAGTACGTGCCGATAGCATGGCGGTGATGGAACAGGTAGAGCAAGCTGCTAGTCGCGGTGCAGATTGGGAAAACTTGCTGGTGGAAATTCTGTCGCAATTACACCGTATCGCAATGATCCAACTGCTTCCAGCTGAGCAAGAAACAGACCCATCTTCGACAGAGGGGCGGTTACGGCAGGTTGCAAGAGTAATTTCCCCTGCAGATCTCCAATTGTTTTACCAAACGTTATTAGTCGGAAGAAAAGAACTTCCCTATGCCCCTGAGCGGCGTATGGGGGTTGAAATGGCACTATTACGTGCATTAGCTTTTCATCCTAAAAATGTGATTGCTGAAATTGAAGCTCCGCCACAGGTTATCCCGCAAGCCGCTGTTCAATCAGCACCGTCTGCGGCATCAAATATGTCGCAAAGGGTGCCTCCGACACAAGTACGAGCGGAAAATCTGCCAGACAATAGCCCAACATTACAGTTATTGAAGGCGAGGCAGGCGTTACAATCTCCCCAAAGTGAGGATCCTAGCCCAAAAAAGGCTAAACCGGTGATGCCTGAAAGGGCTAAGCCGGCGGCATCAGCACTGGAAAGGCTGGCCGCCGTGACCAGCAAACATCAACAAAATGTGGAAAATAGAGCGGCTCGGGCAGCAAAACCACAAAAACCAAAGCAGTACCAGTGGAAACCGCAAAATGAAGAGTCGATGGCTCCAAAAGAAGCGGTAACAACGCCAAGCGGAATCAAAGAGGCGTTGGAATATGAAAAAACGCCTGAATTAGCCGTTAAAATTATTGAAGAAGGGCGAATTCGGGATAGCTGGTCAGGGAAAATCGCAAAATTAAATATTCCCAAACTGGTTGAACAATTAGCTTTGAATTCATATATAGAAGAATTAAGTGATTCGCAAATTATTTTACATTTGCGCTCAGCTCAGAAGCACCTCGATAAACCATCGGCCCACAAAGTGTTGGAAGAAGCTCTGAGTGAACAATATGGTCGTACTGTTGAACTGAAAATCGTTCATGATGATAATAGCGAGGTGAAAACCCCGTTAGAATGGCGACAGGCGATTTATGAAGAAAAACTGGCACAAGCGCGCCAGTCTATTATTGCGGATAAAACGATTCAAAAACTGCGCTCAATGTTTGATGCGCAATTAGATGAAGAGAGTATTCGCCCCGTTTAACGCTACAGTCTCATTATTAAGCTGTAGCCTCAGTTGTGAGAGATAACTATGTTTGGTAAAGGTGGATTGGGTAACCTGATGAAACAGGCCCAACAAATGCAAGATAAAATGCAAAAAGTTCAGGAAGAAATCGCTCAACTAGAAGCTACAGGCGAATCTGGTGCAGGGTTAGTTAAAGTGACGATTAATGGCTCACATAACTGTCGCCGTGTTGAGATTGACCCTAGCTTGCTCGAAGACGACAAAGAAATGTTAGAAGATTTGATTGCAGCGGCATTTAATGATGCTGCACGTCGTATCGAAGAAACTCAAAAAGAAAAAATGGCAAGTGTTTCTAGTGGTATGCAATTACCACCAGGCTTTAAGATGCCATTCTAATGCAAACAAGTCCGCTTCTTGAATCGTTGATGGAAGCTCTGCGCTGTCTCCCAGGGGTTGGCCCCAAGTCAGCGCAGCGAATGGCTTTTCATCTTTTACAGCGTGACCGAAGTGGGGGAATGCGTTTAGCGCAATCGCTCACTCGAGCCATGTCTGAAATAGGTCATTGCCGTGATTGCAGAACATTTACCGAACAAGATATCTGTAATATTTGCGATAACCCACGTCGTCAACAAAATGGTTTGATTTGTATTGTTGAAAGTCCAGCAGATATCTATGCAATAGAACAAACCGGGCAATTTTCCGGGCGTTATTTTGTCCTTATGGGGCATTTGTCCCCACTTGATGGAATCGGCCCAATGGATATCGGCCTTGATAGGCTCGAAGAGCGTTTGGCGTCCGAGACTATCACTGAAGTGATTTTAGCAACCAACCCAACGGTTGAAGGAGAAGCGACGGCAAACTATATTGGGCAAATGTGTGCTCAATATGGGGTGGCGGCGAGCCGAATTGCGCACGGTGTGCCAGTGGGTGGGGAGTTAGAGTTAGTCGATAGTACGACGTTGTCTCATTCGCTCTCCGGCCGTTCTCGATTGTAATATCCTCGTCATACTTTGCACTGTAGCGTTGTTGTCTTCATGCGTTAACCCTAGTCACATACTGGTGTATGCTCCTAGGGATTAACGTATTTGACGCCTAGCTACAGCACAAATTATTTAGAGGATGATATTGATTTCGTTTTTCTAAAATCCCCCTACAGAATTCAGTTACTAATTTGAGCCGTAGGGGGCTGGGCTCGGTGACTTGGTTCTCATACTAGTATGCTCCTAGGAATTAACGCATTTGATGCCTAGCTACAGCACAAATTATTTAGAGGACATGATTGGAGATGAGTAAAATTATTCCTTTCATTAACTACCTTTAAAATGATTGCGGTTGTTATTATTTTCTTTCTAATCATTGGCTTTTGAGTTTGATCTGCTAAATTTTTTATCCCTTTCGCTTGAATTTCTGTTTTTCGCCCCCAACTAATCTGCATCGATAAGTCAAACCTATCCAATTAGATTGATGAAATAGAGGCGATTAATGAGTATGAAAGGACAGGAAACGCGTGGTTTCCAATCAGAAGTTAAACAACTCCTCCAATTAATGATCCACTCTCTTTATTCGAATAAAGAGATTTTCTTACGTGAATTGATCTCCAACGCATCAGATGCAGCAGATAAACTGCGTTTTCGAGCATTATCTAAACCAGAATTGTATGAAAACGATGGTGAGCTGCGTGTGCGTATTAGTGCCGATAAAGATCAAGGTACATTGACCATCAGTGATAACGGTATCGGTATGAGCCGTGAAGAGGTGATTGAAAATCTTGGGACTATCGCTAAATCAGGGACAAAAGCATTCTTAGAGTCATTAGGTAGCGACCAAGTCAAAGACAGCCAAATGATTGGTCAATTTGGTGTCGGCTTCTATTCCGCATTTATAGTGGCCGATAAAGTGACGGTACGTAGTCGTGCGGCGGGTGCTCCTGCCGATGAAGGTGTGTTCTGGGAATCTGCTGGTGAAGGTGAATATACCATCGCTGATATTGAAAAAGCGGAGCGCGGCACTGAAATTACCTTGCATTTACGTGATGATGAAAAAGAATATCTCGATAACTGGCGTCTACGCTCAGTGATTAGCAAATATTCTGATCATATTGCTTTACCCGTTGAAATCGAAGAAAAAAATGAAGAAGACGGTACGGTAACTTGGGAAAAAATAAACCAAGCGAAAGCATTATGGACTCGCAGTAAATCTGAAATTTCAGACGAAGAATATGCAGAATTCTATAAACATATCTCCCATGACTATGCAGACCCGCTGACATGGACACATAACCGCGTAGAAGGTAAGCAAGAATATACTAGCTTGCTGTATGTGCCGTCTAAAGCCCCGTTTGATCTATGGAATCGTGACCAACAGCATGGTTTGAAACTCTATGTTCAACGCGTATTTATTATGGATGACGCGGAACAGTTCATGCCGAATTACCTGCGCTTTATTCGTGGGGTGCTGGATTCCAATGATTTACCGTTGAACGTTTCGCGGGAAATACTGCAAGATAGCGCATTAACTCGTAGTTTACGCAGCGCATTAACCAAACGTGTTCTGCAAATGTTGGAAAAACTGGCCAAGTCTGATGCAGAAAAATACCTAACTTTCTGGCAACAATTTGGTTTAGTGATGAAAGAAGGTCCTGCAGAGGATATGGCAAATAGCGAAACTATTGCTAAACTTCTGCGTTTTGCGACGACTCATACCGATAGCAGTGTACAGAACGTCTCTCTAGAAGAGTATGTTAGCCGCATGGTTGAAGGCCAAGATAAAATTTACTATATCACTGCAGACAGCTATGCAGCGGCAAAAGGTAGCCCACACCTTGAGTTATTCCGTAAAAAAGGTATTGAAGTCTTGCTGTTATCTGACCGTATTGACGAATGGATGATGAACTATCTGTCTGAATTCGACGGTAAACAGTTCCAATCCGTAAGTAAAGCAGACGAGTCATTAGATAAGCTAGCGGATGAAAACAAAGCGGAACAAGAGGAAGCGGATAAGCAATTAGAGCCATTTGTTGAACGCGTTAAGTCATTCCTTGGTGAGCGCGTTAAAGACGTTAAACTCACGCATCGCTTAACGGATACGCCTGCCATTGTCACAACAGACGTGGATGAAATGAGTACACAAATGGCGAAACTGTTTGCAGCAGCCGGGCAAGCCGCACCAGAAGTAAAATATAACTTCGAATTGAACCCAACGCATCCATTGGTGAAAAAAGCTGCAGAAGTGTCAGATGAATCCGTGTTTGCTGATTGGGTGGATGTCTTGTTGGATCAAGCATTGTTAGCCGAACGTGGCACATTGGAAGATCCAAACCTATTTATACGTAAAATCAATGAATTACTTTTAAAGTAATTTAATTTGATATTTTCGATATTGAGCATAAACCACGCTTTTGCTTGTGCTTTAGCGTGGTTTTTTTCTTTTGCGAAAAAAGATAAATGCGAAATCGTTTACGTGTGTTCTTGAGTAAAGCAGCATGCTAATGGTATGGTAGCTTGTTTTCTTTTCAAATTATAAAAATCTAAATAGCAAGGGGTTTACGCAATGCGTATCATTCTGCTTGGCGCTCCAGGCGCTGGTAAGGGCACTCAAGCTCAATTTATTATGGAAAAGTTTGGGATCCCTCAAATTTCAACAGGTGACATGTTACGTGCCGCTGTTAAATCAGGGAGCGAACTCGGCTTACAAGCTAAAGAGCTGATGGATAACGGTAAATTAGTTACTGATGAATTAGTTATCGCATTAGTTAAAGAGCGTATCAAACAAGATGACTGCCGCAATGGCTTCTTGTTGGATGGGTTCCCTCGTACAATCCCACAAGCGGATGCGATGAAAGAAGCGGGCATCACTGTTGATAACGTACTGGAGTTTGATGTACCAGACGAAATCATTGTTGAGCGTATTATTGGCCGTCGTGTACATGCACCATCAGGCCGTGTTTATCACATCAACTTTAACCCACCAAAGGTTGAAGGCAAAGACGATGTAACAGGTGAAGAACTAACCATCCGTAAAGATGACCAAGAAGACACCGTACGTAAGCGTCTGGTTGAATATCATGCATTAACTGCACCTTTAATTGCGTATTACCAAAATGAAGCTAAACAAGGGAACACCAAGTACTTCAAATTAGATGGTACACGTAAAGTGTCTGAAGTTAGTGAAGAACTGGCGAAAATTTTAGGTTAATATTTGTACTAACTATGCTTTGTGTTGCAGTAATTGTAACTGCAATTCGAATTATTTTAAGTATAAGGTATTATATGGAGGCAGCGATGATCGCTGCCTTTCTTTTTTATACCACTTGGTGACAAAAATCGTTAATTAACTGTGCTAAAGTTGGGAATAATTATCAATTAGGAGTTGTTTCATGTCAGAAAAAAAATACGGCATTTTGTTAGCAAACTTAGGAACCCCTGATGCCCCAACAACCTCAGCAGTGAAACGCTATTTGGCCGAATTTCTTAGTGATAAACGCGTTATTGATGTACCGCGCTTGATTTGGAAGCCGATTTTACATGGGGCGATTTTGCCTCTTCGCTCTTCTAAAGTGGCGAAGTTATATAAGTCTATTTGGTTAGAAGGTGGCTCACCATTACTGGTTTATTCTTTGCGTCAAAAACAAAAGTTAGCAGAGTTATTGCCTAATATTGCTGTAGAGATAGGCATGAGCTATGGTTCGCCTTCAATTAAAAGTGCGGTAGATAGTTTGCTAGACCAAGGTGTTACCGACTTAGTGGTTCTTCCACTGTATCCACAGTATTCCTGCACGACAACCGCAGCGGTTTATGATGCATTAACCCGAGCATTTGAAAGTAGACGTACCATCCCAAGCGTGCAATTCATTCGTAGCTATGCGACACATCCTGCTTATATTCAAGCTTTAGTGGCCTCGATAGAAGCAAGCTTTGCCCTGCATGGTGAACCCGATAGGCTAATATTGTCGTTCCATGGCATTCCACAGCGTTATTGCGATACAGGTGATATTTACCAGCAAGAGTGCGAAAAAACGGCAGAGGCACTCCGTGAGGCGTTGAATTACCCAAGCGATAAAGTCATGCTCACCTATCAGTCACGTTTTGGACGTGAGCCTTGGTTGATGCCTTACATGGATAAAACTATGCATGAATTACCCTCCCAAGGCGTAAAATCCGTTCAGGTCATTTGTCCAGGGTTTTCAGTTGATTGCCTAGAAACATTAGAAGAAATTAGCGAACAAAATAAAGAATTTTTTATGAGTAGTGGCGGTAATAAATATAATTACATACCGGCTTTAAATGATAATCCAAATAGCATTCATATGATTAATTCAATAATTCAAGATGTACTAAAATAACTAATTCAGCAAATTAATGAAGAAAAGTTTGCTTATCGATATATCAATAGGCTCATTATGGACTATAATCACTTATCTGAAATTATAAATGATTGAATAAATGTTATGTCTTTTGGAATTAATATGAGCAATAAGCAGCCCCCACAAGGTAATATAGAGCAGAAGCCGTCTTCTGCTCATCAATTTCATATACAACAAAACGATGAGATTGATTTAATGGCCTTGTTTTCCATTTTGTTAAAACATAAATTTTTGATTCTTATATTTACGATTGTTTGTATTGCGGTGAGTGTTGGTGTTGTTAAACTATTACCTCAAAAATGGAGCAGTACTGCTATTGTTATTCCCCCCGCATCTGAAGAGCTCAAAGAAGTTAATGCATTTAAAGCGCAATTGGATGTATTAGATGTTCCTGTTGATCTAAGTGCTCAACGTGTTTTTACTGCGTTTATTGACCAATATCGTTCGAAAGTTAATCAAGAAAGTTATGTGAGAAGTACTGAGTATTATCATAACCTTGCAGAGAAAATTGACCCAAAAGATGATGTTATCGCTCAGCAAAGGCTAGTGAATTCAATCATTTCAAATGATATTAAAATTCAAGATCTGTCAAAAGAAAAAAACAGTACTTCAAATGATATTGTTTTAAGCTTCACTGCTCCGTTGCCAACTGAAGCCCAAGATTTACTTGAAGGCTATATTCGTTATAGTGCATCGAAAGTAAGGCAACAGCTAAAAGTTGAAATCGATAATATGATTTCAGAGAAACTTATTTATGCCAGTGAGTCACTAAAACGCGAAGTCAGCAAAATTCAAACTGAATACGATGTTAAGGTTGAAAGACTTAAACGAGCTGTTGATATTGCAAAAGCCGCTGGAATTGAAAAACCGATCGCCAGCGAATCTGTTGCTATCAATGATGACCCTGATTACCCTATTGCGTTAGGGACTGAAGCTTTAGAGAAAAAATTACTGATTGAAACTCAAAATCGTGATTTAGCATTGATGAGCGAAAACCTACAAAACCGTAAGATTTATATTGATGATTTACAAGAGTTAACCAGTAAAGAGTTAGATTTTACGCCAGTTAAATTTATTTTAACGCCAGACTTACCATTGCATAAAGATTCGCCTAAATCAGCGTTAATTGTTGCGTTGAGCGCCATATTAGGTTTAATTTTGAGCTGTGCATTTGTGTTAAGTCGGGAGCTTTATCGCGATTATAAATATCAAAATCAGTAAAATTACCGCCAAATGACAAACAATGAAGCCAGTGCCTTCTTTGCAGGTGCTGGCTTTATTTTATCGTGTTAGAATAGGGCGATGTTCCATTGTTAATCTTCTAATTATGAAATTCCCCGGTCAGCGCAAATCAAAACACTATTTTCCTGTTAGTCTCAGAGATCCTTTATTACAGCCTTTAAAAGAAACCTTGGCAGATGATGAGAATTGTAAGTCCTATATCGTTGGTATCGACCAAACATTAGTCGATATTGAAGCGAAAGTGGATGACGATTTTATTCAGCGCTACCAGTTGAGTAAGGGGCATTCACTGGTTATTGAAGATGATGCCGCCGAAGCTTTGTATAAAGAGCTCACAGATAATGCATTGATTACTCATGAATTTGCAGGTGGAACGATTGGCAATACCTTGCACAATTATTCGGTATTAGCGGATGACAGGTCTGTTTTATTGGGCACAATGTGTAATAACATCCAAATTGGTAGCTATGCATATCGCTACCTGTGCCATACCTCAAGCCGCATGGATTTAAATTTTCTACAAGGTGTGGATGGGCCTATTGGGCGCTGTTTTACCTTGATCACTGAAAATGGCGAGCGAACTTTTGCTATCAGCCCTGGCCATATGAATCGCTTGCACCCAAATAGTATTCCAGAGGATATCATTGCGGGGGCTTCTGCGTTGGTTTTAACGGCTTATTTAGTCCGTTGTAAACCCGGAGAAACCATGCCTGATGCGACTATGCAGGCTATTGCGTATGCGAAAAAGCACAATGTTCCCGTTGTGTTGACGCTTGGAACAAAATTTGTCATCGCTCAAGACCCTCAATTCTGGCGTGATTTCTTAGCGGAACATATTTCAGTCGTTGCAATGAATGAGGACGAAGCGCAGGAACTGACAGGGCTGAGTGACCCATTACTCGCCTCTAATATGGCATTAGACTGGGTCGATTTAGTTTTATGTACAGCGGGCCCATCAGGCCTATATATGGCCGGCTACACCGAAGACGCTTATAAACGTACGACGCAGCACCCACTATTACCGGGTGCGATTGCAGAATTTAACTTATATGAATTTAGCCGAGCAATGCGCCAACAAGATTGCCAAGTTCCATTACGTATTTTCTCTCATATTGAGCCTTATATGGGCGGGCCTGAAAAAATTATGAACACGAATGGGGCGGGAGATGGGGCGTTATCGGCATTACTTCACGATATTACTGCCAATTCTTACCATCGTTCAAATGTACCGAATTCCAGTAAACATGAACGCCAATACTTAACATATTCCTCTTTAGCTCAAGTATGCAAATATGCTAACCGTGTGAGTTATCAAGTATTAACTCAGCATTCACCTCGTTTGAGTCGTGGCTTACCTGAAAAAGAAGATAGTTTAGAAGAGTCTTATTGGGAACGTTAAAGCGAAATAATTCTCATTTGAATTAATGATGTCAATTTTAAGGCACTTCAATATAATTGTTATTGAGGTGCTTTTTTTCGAACAATTATTCTGATGAATTGTTGTCACTAAATTTTATTAATTGAGGTGATTTTTTTACCTTCAAATTATATATCTATAAATAATGTAATGCTTAATGATGACTAATATAGATATTCATATGGTGAGTGTAATATTAATAATGGATGAGAGTTTGAGTTAATTTCAGACTAATAAATAAAAGCTGTATGCTACTTTAGGAGTATTCATATTTGGCATACAGCTAATTATTTTTAAATATATAAGTATGGTTAATGCTAATTAATGTTGTTTAGCAACAGTGAGCTCACTTTCTTCTTTAACTATTTCAGCTGCTTTTGCATCTTCAGCTTCATAACGCATCGCCTGTGGTACTGAGATTTTAATCGCAATAAATACCGCTAAGAAGCCGCCTACTAGTTTGCCCAGTAAAATAGGTAAAACGAGAGTAGGTTGGAAGTTGGCCGTGAAGGCAAGATGATCACCGATGGTCGCTTGTGCGCAAACACCAAATGCCACACATAATACCTTATCCCTCGCTCGCATTTCTTTGAATAAGTGATAAGTAGCGATAATGTTTGCCATAACCATAATAAAACCTAAAGAACCTGTATCACTCAGTTTTAAACGGTTACTTAATGCACGGACTAAAGGCTTGCAGTAGCGTTGGAACAGATAACAAATGGGGAATGTGCCCGCTAACATGATACCGATATAACCCGCAATTTCGATGGCACGGAATAGTTCATTTTGGTCAGCAAACAGTGGGTCAAAGCCCCATGCGCCGAAAACTTTGGTGAATACACCAGTAAAGTGTTCAACAATGGAAAATGCTAAGACTAATTTGACGAATGCATCCATAATTTTACCAAAAATCAGGAAGCCCGTTACCATTAACATCGGGCGATATTTTAGCCCTGCGGCTAATAAAAAACAGAATACAAACAACGGCATCAGGTATTGCAACATGGTAAAGAAATCTAAGGTTAATTGATGTGCCGCTGGTGAGTTCGTAGAAATAATGTCCCTTACAGGAATATTATTGAAGGTAATTAATAGCAGCGAAGCCAATACACCAAATGGTATGGAGATCAACCCTGCCATCGCACCAAGTGCAAGGTATTTATGATCTTTACGATTTAACATTGTTAACCCTACAGGGATCAGGTAAACAATAGTGGCTCCAGAGGTATAACCGATCAACATTGCGGTGATCCACATATCTCGATTAGTCGTTAGTGCATCGGCAAGTTGGTAGCCGCCCATATCAACGGCAATAATCGATAAGGCTGCAATAGAAACGTCTGAGCCGACAGAGGAAAAGACGGGTCCAAGAATGTAAGAGATTAATTGCGAGAGTAGCGGAACAGCAGCCATGATCCCGGCTTGAGCGAGAAATACGGGACCAATAGAAAAGATCCCATTAACAAACTCTTTTCCAAGCTCGCTGGCGGGTCTAACAATGGATGCGACAGCACCAATAATGGCGCCACACATAATTAAATAAATAATGTAATTTCCGAATTCAGCCATGGTAGGGTTTCCTTTTATTATTTTAGTGTCTTAATTGGCGAGAACGGGCAATGATGTCGCGATATTGTTCCATCACACCTTGCATATTCGTTCCATCAGGATGTGTCACAGTTGCATTGCGTCTTACCGCCATTTCATGAGTGATCCCGAGACCTTTGCGAGCTAACAAGGCGGCGCCTAGTGCAGTTACTTCACGGTTTGCTGGTGCTTCAATGTTTTTTTGTAATAAATTGGCTAAAAATTGCTTAAAATATTGATTTGAAGAGAGCCCTCCATCGACTGAGATTGACTGGCCTAGTGGTGAAATTTTTTCCATTGCAAAAATAACTTCAGCGGAACGTGCGGCTATGCCTTCCAAAACCGATTGCATCATGTCTTTTTTGTCGGTATCTAATGAAAGACCCGCCCAAAGGCCTGCAGCACTGCGATCCCAATATGGACATCCTAAACCGGATAATGCAGGGACAAAGGCTAGGCCGCGTTTAATAGCGGATTCAGCTCTGAAATCCCCGAGTTCATCGAATGAGTCAAATAAACCGATTTTGCGAGCCCAATTGATGGCAGATGCTGCGTTGTAGACGCCGCCATCTAAACCAAATACAGGAGGTTGATTGGGAAACTTCCAACAGAGTGTGGGCAATAAACCGCTGTCATGAGTTTGTGGAATATCAGTGCCAGTTAGTGCTTGCAAGAACGCGCCGGTACCGAAGGTGATTTTGGCATCACCTTTCTCACGGCAACCATGGCCGAATGTGCCAGCAAATTGGTCAACAATAATGGCGGTGACTGGGGTGAGGTGCCCATCAAGATTTATTGCGCCAAAGTCACCAATGTTATCTTTAATAGGCGGCAAGCAATGGATGGGAACACCAAAAATGTCACATAGTTCTTGATCCCACTCTAGCGTATGAATATTGAGTAATGAAGTTCGAGATGCCGAGTTATAGTCGGTGACAAATACGCCACATAACCGATCGAGAAAAAAAGCATCCATCGTACCGATGCGTAATTTATTTTTATCCGCTAATGTTTTCGCACCGACAACATTGTTAATAATCCAGCCCATTTTGCTGGCGGAAAAATAAGGGTCGAGAGGTAAGCCTGATTTAGACTGTACCAGCGGCTCTAACCCTGCTTCCTTGAGCATTGAGATGGTTTTTTCTGTCCGTAAGTCTTGCCAAACAATTGCGTTGTATAAAGGGCGCTTGCTATCCGCATCCCATGCGACAATGCTTTCACCTTGGTGACAAAGCCCAATAGCATCAACGACTTCGCAGCTATGTAAGCATTTAATGATGTTTGCCAGTATTTCCTCTGGGTCATGTTCAACCCAACCACTATTCAGCGTGATTTGTTTATGAGGAATACTCATAGGGGAGTGGTAATGGCCGCCTTCTTCAAAGACAACGACCCGGGTTCCCGTTGTTCCCTGATCGATAGCCGCATAACGTTGATTGAGCATCACAGTATTCCCAGTGTTATAAATGTTGTAAATAGGTCTGTTTTTTTGCTTACTATCGTTTAATCGGAAATAAAATCCACAAAAAACTCACAGTAAGTTTCACTAATGTGACAAAAATCACAATAAAGTAACAATGTGAGTAAGTTTTTGGTTATTGCTGTGCTTTGTGTTGTTTTAATTATTGTGATTGTGGGAATTATGTGGTTTTATGTGTGCAAGTTTTAAGTTAAGGATCTCAGCCATGGATATTAATAATAAAAAAATTTGGGATGTCATTGTCATCGGCGGTGGTGTCATTGGCTGTGCTGTGACACGTAAATTCACACTGATGGGTGCCAACACGTTGTTACTTGAACGTGGAGGTGACATCCTTTCGGGAGCAAGTAAGGCAAATAGTGCGCTATTACACACAGGTTTTGACGCCACACCAGGGAGTCTAGAACTTGAGTGCATGCAAGAAGGGTATCGTGAATTCATTGCAATCAGAGAAAAAATGAATTTACCTCTTCTTGAAACGGGGGCATTAGTGGTTGCATGGAATGATGAGCAACTCAGTAAATTACCGGCGATAGTAGAACAAGCACATACTAACAACGTATTAGATGTGGCAATTATTGATAAAGAAGAGCTATATCGCAGAGAACCCCATTTAGCACCAGGGGCACTTGCAGCTGTTTCTGTGCCAGGTGAAGCGGTTATTGACCCATGGAGTACGCCACTTTCGTATTTAACCCAAGCAGTGAAGCATGGGGCTGAGTACCACTTTCATTGTGAGGTTAATGGTGGAACACTCCAT
This sequence comes from Providencia sp. PROV116, assembly GCF_028482485.1. Classification (NCBI taxonomy): domain Bacteria; kingdom Pseudomonadati; phylum Pseudomonadota; class Gammaproteobacteria; order Enterobacterales; family Morganellaceae; genus Providencia; species Providencia sp. PROV116. Next base: position 37,971 of record NZ_JAMPQO010000009.1, read on the forward strand.
GATGGACTATGGCATTTAACCACATCAAAAGGTGAGTTTCCTGCCCGTTTAGTCATTAATTGTGCAGGAATTAATGGGGATATTGTCGAATCAATTTGCCACCCATCACCGTTCCAAATAAAGCCACGTAAAGGGCAATTTCTTGTTTATGACAAAGCGGCAGCAGCGGATATCAATGCGATTATCCTACCAGTGCCGACTGCTATCACAAAAGGTGTATTGCTATCGAAAACCATCTTCGGCAACCTCTTGCTTGGCCCTACAGCGGAAGAACAAGATGACCGCTGGAAAGCAGAGGTAAAACAAGAAGTGCTTGAGGACTTAATTGCCCAAGGTTCTCGCATGTTACCTTCATTGCACAATTACAGTGTGACCGCAACCTATGCGGGGTTACGCCCTGCTACAGAAGAAAAATATTACCGCATTAATGACTATCCAGAAAAACAGTGGATATGTGCAGGGGGAATTCGTTCCACAGGTTTAACTTCAGCCTTAGGGGTGGCAAGCTATCTTGGTAAATTGTACCAAGAGAATTTCACACCGCTTTTTGAGCTATCACCACCAGAAGTACTGATTTGGCCAACTATGCCAATGATTTCTGAATATCATCAACGGGATTACCAATGCAAAAGCAATGGCGGTATTGTCTGCCATTGTGAATTAGTGACCCAGCGGGAGATTGAAGCCGCATTTGATTCGGATATTCCTCCAGAGTGTTTAGGGGCTTTACGCCGCAGAACGCGAGTGATGATGGGGCGTTGTAATGGGTTTTATTGTAGTAGTCAGGTGGCTGAAATTATTAATGGTCGCTTCGACCACACATTGGCAGTGGAGGCCGTAAAATGAGTGTAAATTATGATGTTATTATCATTGGCTCGGGCCCTACAGGTGTCGCTGCGGCACAGGCACTACGTCGTCGTGGTATACAAAATATCGCCATCATTGAGCGTGAAGCCCATGCTGGTGGCGTTCCACGCCACTGCCAGCACCCAACTTTTGGCATTTTAGCTTTTAAACGGCCTATGAAAGGCAACCAATTTGCTGAAAAAATTGTCAATCAACTGGGAAACACACCGATTTTTACTCGTAGCACGGTGACTGCGTTACAACCTAATGGGAAATTAACCGTTTCAACACCAGAAGGTCTTGTTGAAATGCAAGCTAAACGGGTTTTGATAGCGACAGGGGTAAGAGAAACACCTCGCCATCCGCGCTTAGTTTCAGGCTTGCGGCCACAAGGAATTTTAACCGCAGGGGCATTACAGCAATTTGTTTATTTAAATGGCAAGAAGCCTTGCCGTAATCCCGTGATTGTAGGCAGTGAATTAGTGAGTTTTTCTGCACTATGGACACTAAAAAATGCAGGCGTTAAAGCCCAAGCGATGATTGAAAGTGGTGATCGGATTTTAGCTTTTAAACCCGCGACTTTATTTGCTAAAGCGATGGGAACCCCCGTTTATTTAAATAGTAAAATTACTGAAATTGGTGGCTTAGATCGCGTGGAATATGTGGTTGTTGAAACAGAAGGTAAAAGCCACAAAATCATGTGTGATTCGGTCATTTTTACGGGGCAATTTGTGGGTGAAAATACGCTAATCCGTAAAAGCCATTTGAGCTTTGATGCGGCGACAGGAAAACCGGTAACAGACCAATATGGGCGTTGCTCTGATACTCGCTACTATGCCGCTGGCAATATGTTGCATCCAGCCGATATGGGTGACCAATGTTACCAAGAAGGTCTTATAACTGGCGGATATATTGCAGACGATTTATTAGCAAATCATCACCAACAACATGTCAAAGTTACCCAGCGTATTCCTGTACAAGTTAATGAGAAAATTTGTTTTAGTGTTCCAGCGTGTATTGATATGGATAATTTATCAGTGCGACAAATTGATTTTAATATCAAAGTTGAACAGCCAGTGAACGGAACTATTCGTGTTATGGCAGGGAATACCCTGTTATATGAAAAACGCCATCGCTGTTTACCAACACGACGTATTTTACTGAAAAATATTGATTTAACAAAAATACAGCAGGAAGCTACTGAAATTAGTATCACTGTTGTATAGTGCTGGAAAGTTAAATGGTTAAGAAGGATTAAACTATGTGTGAGGGACGTTCCTCAAAAGTACGTCATCAAACCATCATTGAGCTGCTTTCTACTCAAGGGCAGGTTTACGTACAGGAGCTTGCTAAACATTTTAATGTCGCGCAAGAAACCATCCGTCGTGACCTTAGTAAGCTTGAAACACAGAAGTTACTGAAAAAAGTCCATGGTGGGGCTGTCAATATTCAATCAAAATTTGAGCGTAATTTTACGGAAAGAGCACAAGCCGCGGTTGATGAGAAAAAAGCGATTGCGGCGAAAGCGGCTGAGCTGATTAAACCTGGAGACACATTGTTTATTGATTTTGGCACAACCACCTTTGAATTTAGCCAAAGAATCAAATTGATTGATAACTTAACCGTTATTACAAATTCGCCGTTATTGGCAAATACGTTACAAGAAAACTCAACTATCGAAACGATTTTGATTGGAGGGCAATTTAACGCAGCGCAAAATGCGTGCTTAGGGGCTATTGCACTAAAAAATATTGCTGAGTTTTTTGCTGATTATGCAGTCATTGGGGCAGGGGCGATACACGCATTGCATGGCGTGATGGATCAGCACGTCGATGAAGCGGCAATCGCACAAAAGATGATGGAAAACAGCGATAAATTAATGGTGTTAGCGGATGGCACGAAAGCGAATAAACATGCGATTAATTTTGTGACAAGTTGGGACAATATTGATTATTTAGTGACAACCAGCAAAGAATTTAAATTACCTGAAAGTAAAAAACATCCTAAAACGAAAATTATTGTTGCGGACGTTGAATAAGTTTTAATTCTATAAATTAAACACTCCCTGTGGAAAATAATTAATTATTTTTCATGGGGTTGCTTTAACTAAAAAATGTTCATCGAAAATTAACAACACCTAGGAAAGATTATGAGCCTTTATTTTATTGCTTGCCCTTATTCAGACCCCGATAGCAATGTTGTAGAAATGCGCTTTGCTGAATGCACTAAATTTGCAGCAGAACTGGCGCTTAAAGGTATCGCTACCTATAGCCAAATCACAATGACCCATCCAATTAACCAATACTTAGCCTCACAAGGACAAAAAGTCGCATGGTCTTCTATTGATATGGAATTTCTAAAGCGGTGTGATGGTTTAATTGTGCTGACACTACCTGGCTGGGAAAAAAGCGGTGGTGTTGCAGCTGAAATTCAGTTTTTTAAAGACCAAGGGTTGCCAGTTTGGACTGGGGATGAGTTTATCGCTCACTATTTAGAGTGAACGATGAGGGAAAGTAAAAACCGAAGATAAACTATCTAGAGAGGATAGAAATAATAAGCGTATAAATTTCAATGTAATAAAAAAGGAAGCAATGGCTTCCTTTTTTTATTAATGGAAATAGAGGTTAATGAGCGGGTTTTAGATAATCATCTAAACTTTTGCCTTCACCTTTTTTATCATTGTCACCATCAATCATATCATCGATAGAACAACCGAACTCTTCCACATCATTGCACATGAGTGTCGCCATGGATTTTGCAATTTCATGTTCGCCAATAATGATATGGTCTGCACCTCGTTCTTTAATAAAGCTGACTTCATCATCATAATGGGCACGAACAATCACAGTGACATCTGGGTTCATTTCTTTCGCGGTTGCGACAATTTCACCAGCTTCATAACCATTAGGGATAGTTAAGAGCAATGTTTTGGCGCATTCAATACGGGCAAGGCTAATAATTTCTCTATTGGCACCATTACCTAAGATTGCGCTAAAGCCATTTTCAGCAAGTTCTTCAAACCGAGAGCGGGTATCTTCAACAACGACAACCGGAATTTCCCTTCTACGCAGTTTGTCTGCAAGCATGCCACCTACTCGGCCGTAACCAACGATGATGGCGTGGCCGCAGATATCGACAGGAACTTGGGTTTCCTCTTCCAGAGTCTCTTCCAGCAGTTGCTCTTCGATAGTTTCGGTTTTCTCAAGGTACTTATCTAATAAGCTAAATAACACAGGGTTCAGCATAATAGAGACAATTGCACCCGCTAACACCAAGTTTTGCGCGTCTTTATCCATGACACCTAGGGTTAACCCCATTCCGGCTAAGATAAAGGCAAATTCACCAATTTGCGCAAGACTAACTGAAATAGTTAATGCGGTTCGTCGTGAATGGCCAAACATCCTAACAAGTACCAAGGCAGCTGCGGATTTACCAATAATGATAATGGCGAGAACGGCTAAAATTCCCAGAGGCTGCTCAATTAATACGACTGGGTCGAACAGCATCCCAACTGATACAAAGAACAGTACGGCAAAGGCATCACGTAGTGGCAGAGTGTCTTGTGCGGCGCGATGGCTGAGTTCAGACTCATTTAATACCATTCCTGCGAAGAACGCACCAAGGGCAAATGAAGCATCAAAAATAGCCACAGCAGCATAGGCAATGCCTAATGCGAGTGCGAGAACAGCAAGAGTGAATAGCTCACGAGAACCTGTTGATGCGGTACGCGATAAAATCCATGGGATTACTTTACGGCCCACGACAATCATAATAAATATGAATAGAACAACTTTACCAATTGTCCATGCAAGGCCTAATGCGAGCTCACTGAAGCTGGCATCATCCGTGTTCATGATAGCTGCCGCCGCAGGCAGTAGAACGAGTGTTAAGACCATCGCTAAGTCTTCAACAATCAGCCAGCCTATAGCAATTTGCCCACGCTGACTTTCAATCAATTGACGTTCTTCTAATGCACGAAGTAATACGACGGTACTGGCAGTTGATAAACACAGGCCAAATACAACGCCTGTAAATATTCCCCAGCCAAATAACATCGACAGGCCAAGGCCCAGTAAGGTTGCTACTGCGATTTGAGCAATAGCTCCGGGAATGGCGATAGCTTTAACAGCAAGTAAATCTTTTAATGAAAAATGTAGGCCTACCCCAAACATCAGTAAGATAACACCGATTTCAGCAAGTTCAGGTGCCAGTGCTGCATCAGCAACAAACCCAGGGGTAAATGGGCCTGCGAGAACACCGGCTGCAAGATAGCCAACTAAAGGGGAAATTTTTAATCGCTGTGCGATCATACCTAACAAATATGCAAGGGCGAGACCACCAACAATGGTTGTGATTAAGGGCGTTGAATGCTCCATTTAGTCTCCTCTGGTTAGTATAAAAATAGAAAGGTGGGTACATGCCGTTGACTTTTAAAATGAGGCCTTCATTTTAAAATGCAAATTGCATGTTTTTATATTCTAACTTTTTTTGAGATAAATTTCCTTAAAAAAATGAAATGTTTTTAAAAAAAATGCAGGTTAAAGGAGCTAAATCGTTACAAGCTTTGTGTTTGTGAGATTTTTATCTGAAATTTATCGAGATTATGGAAGGAAAGACCCATACTTATTTTTAGGTAAGTATGGGTAAAATAAGAAAATAAATCTATTTGTTACCAATATTTGGTAGCAATACTGTAAAAATCCCAAGTAATGGTAAGAAAGCACAATAATGATAAACTTGTTCAATACTGGTCTGGTCTGCGATATGGCCTAAAACTGCCGCACCAACACCTCCCATACCGAATGCTAATCCAAAGAACAACCCTGATACCATGCCGGTTTTACCGGGGATCAGCTCTTGTGCGTAGACTAAAATAGCCGAAAAGGCAGAGGCTAAAATCATACCAATGATGACGGTAAGTACCCCAGTCCAATAGAGGGATGCATAGGGTAAAATTAAGGTAAATGGTGCAACTCCAAGGATTGAGAACCAAATAACGTATTTACGCCCTATTTTGTCGCCTATTGGCCCGCCAATCATAGTACCAGCGGCTACGGCAAATAAGAAAACAAACAAATGAATTTGCGCATTTTGCACAGAAACACCGAACTTATCGATCAAATAAAAGGTGTAATAGCTGCTGATGCTCGCCAAATAAAAGTATTTTGAAAAAATCAGAATTAACAGTACCGCCAAAGAGCCAATAATTGTCTTTCGTGGTAAGACTTTAACATTCCCTGAATTGAGTGGTTTCTTACTTGCAGCGCGGTGTTGTTGTTTGTACCAGCTGCTAACTTGCAATAAAATAACAATCGCAAGCAGGGCTGCAAGCGAGAACCAACCAATGTTGCCTTTTCCGTATGGTTCAATAATCAGTGCTGCAAGTAGTGGCCCAAGGGAGGCACCTAAGTTACCACCGACTTGGAAAAAGGATTGCGCCAGACCATGACGACCGCCTGAAGCCATACGCGCCACACGAGAAGATTCAGGATGGAAGACAGAAGAACCGGTTCCAACCAATGCGGCTGCAAGTAATATGGTCGGGAAAGTTTCTGCCATCGCTAACAAGATTAGCCCCGTTAGCGTGAAGCTCATTCCTATTGGCAAGGAATAAGGTTGTGGATGTTTGTCCGTATAGTAGCCAATAATCGGTTGTAACAGTGATGCAGTAATCTGATAAGTAAGGGTTATCATCCCGATTTGGGCAAAACTCAGTGAAAAATCAGATTGTAATAAAGGATAAATCGCTAAGATTAGTGACTGGATCATATCATTAAGTAAATGAGAGACACTGATCGCGGTTAGGATACTAAAGACCGTTTTCCCTGTTTTATTTAATGGCTTTGACGGGCTTGGGTTGTTGGGTGTTGTGGTTTGCTCACTCATGTCATTATCAACTTTATGTGTTACATAATTGTTATCAATATAACTGAAATACAATTTATTTAAATAAATAAATAAATCACGTGAATAACTAGTGTTCGTAAATTATTTGATGGCGGTCTCATTTTTATGAAACGAATTTCTTATTCTGCAATAGGTATCAAATCCTGCTCATATTTTTATGCTATAAGACAGCAGGTAGTGACAAACTATAATCTAATATGACTGTATAAAAATTCCTATACCAGCAGGGAGAAATGTATGAAGTTTGCATTTAAGGCATGCGCATTAACGGTATCGTTAGCGTTAATACCCGCAACTATGGCAAATGCGTGGGAAAAAGACAAAACATACAATATTACCATTTTGCATACCAATGACCATCACGGCCACTTCTGGCATAACGACCATGGTGAATATGGTTTAGCGGCGCAAAAAACGGTAGTTGATGAAATTCGTGACGAAGTCGCTAAACAAGGCGGCAGTGTTTTACTGCTCTCTGGTGGTGATATTAATACCGGTGTACCAGAGTCTGATTTACAAGATGCAGAACCCGATTTTAAAGGAATGAACTTAGTCGGTTACGATGCAATGGCATTAGGGAACCACGAGTTTGATAACCCACTTGAGACGTTGCGTCAGCAAGAAAAATGGGCAACTTTTCCGTTTTTATCTGCCAATATTTATCAAAGCAGCACAGGTAAACGCCTTTTCAAACCTTACCAAATCTTTGATAAACAAGGTGTGAAAATTGCTGTTATGGGGCTGACAACCGACGACACAGTGCGTATCGGTAACCCTGCCAATTTCCCTGATGTCGAATTCCGTGTGCCTGCGGACGAAGCCAAAAAAGTGGTTGAAGAGCTTCGCGCAACAGAAAAACCAGACATTATCATCGCAGCAACTCATATGGGGCACTATGATGATGGTAATCATGGTTCAAATGCTCCGGGCGATGTAGAAATGGCGCGCAGCTTACCTGCTGGCTATTTAGATATGATAGTGGGTGGTCACTCACAAGACCCTGTTTGTATGTCTCAAGAAAAGAAAAACTACAAACAAGAGGATTATGTACCAGGTACACCGTGTGCGCCAGATAACCAAAATGGAACTTGGATTGTGCAAGCCCATGAATGGGGTAAATATGTTGGTCGTGCAGATTTTGAATTTAAAAATGGCAAGTTTACGCTGAAACACTACCAGTTAATCCCAATTAACTTGAAGAAAAAAGTGACAAAAGAAGATGGGACTAGCGAGCGTGTTTATTATACGCAAGAAATTGCTCATAACCCTGATATGATGAAATTATTGACACCTTATCAAGAAAAAGGTGACAAGCAATTGAGTGTTAAAGTGGGCTCAGTTGAAGGTAAACTTGAAGGTGATCGCAGTAAAGTGCGTTTTGTGCAAACAAATATGGGGCACCTTCTGTTAGCCGCACAAAAAGAACGCGCAGGGGCTGATTTTGCGATTATGAGCGGCGGCGGTGTTCGTGACTCTATCGAAAGTGGCGATATCACTTATAAAGATGTGCTCAAGGTTCAGCCGTTTGCTAATGAGTTAGTTTATGTCGATTTCAAAGGGGATGAAGTTATCCCATACCTGACCGCAGTTGCGAATATGAAACCGGATGCAGGTGCGTATGGCCAGTTCTACAACGTGAACTTAACGCTGAATAAAGATGGCACGATTAGTGATGTCAAAATTGATGGTAAGCCTGTTGACCCAGCCAAAACTTATCGTATGGCAACGTTGAATTTCAATGCGATTGGTGGTGACGGTTACCCGAAAATTGACAACCATCCTAACTACGTTAATACCGGCTTTGTCGATGCGGAAGTGCTCAAAGGGTATATTGAAAAACATTCCCCGCTGAAAGCGGCAGATTATGAACCAAAAGGTGAGATTATTTATAATAATAAATAATTAAATCATTATTACCTTGAAAGCCTCACCGCTCGCGGTGGGGCTTTTTATCGTCATTATTTAGAGCAAAAAAGCATGAGCGACTAAATGAGGGCCTTCATAAATATCAAATGAATGATAATGTAATAAATATTCATGAGGCGCATGATCAACAAGAAAACGCACAGTTCCTCGGCTTATTTGTCGATTATGGCTATTGCGTAAATGAAACGCTAGCTGGAATATCACACTCCAAGATTCATCGGGTTTGAGGCTGAAACGAGCAACAGCATAATAAGTCCCAATTGCTGGCGGCTGTTGCCTACCACCTTCTTGAGACGATAACCATTCAATCGTCGCTGCGACTGTCACGGGTTTAATATCATTTACGTATTTCAGCGAAGGTTGCATTCAGTACTTTGGCGAGATCGTTAGGAGCAAGTTCAATATCTAAACCACGTTTTCCACCTGAAACGAACATACTGGCATATTGCTGAGCTTGGTCGTCAATGACTGTCGGTAAGCGCTTTTTTTGACCTAATGGGCTAATGCCCCCAAGCAAATACCCCGTTGTTTTTTGAGCGATTTGTGGGTCTGCCATTTCAACTTTTTTGACTTTAAACACTTTAGCAACCAGTTTTAAATCTAGTTGCCCTGAAACAGGTGTTACGGCCACGGCTAATGTTTTTTGATCGCCATTGAGTGCGACTAATAAGGTTTTAAACACTTGCTTGGCATCTAACCCAAGTTTTCGTACTGCTTCATCACCAAAGTTACTTTCATTTGGGTCGTGATCGTAGGGGTGTAATGTGAAGGAAATTTTTTGTTTTTCGAGTAATTTTACGGCTGGGGTCATTTTGAGCCTTCTATTTATAACTTAGTTTCGCAAATATTCTACCAGACTATTTTCACCAAACAGGTGTAACGCACCAACGGCGACCACATAGTTACCATCAGGGAGTGATCTAAGCTGTTCGTTCCAATTCGCATTTCGTTGCTTCATCAATACCTGATAAATGTCTTCGCTAAAGGTATTGGGTAAAGCGGTACGATTATTGGGTTGGTAGTCTAACCACCAGCCTATCATCGTTTGTAGCGAGCGCGCGTTTGCACGCCAGTGGTTCAGCGAGTCTTGTAATAACGCTAACCCATTATTAGGCAAAGAAAGCAGCAATTCAACTTGAGAGGCAGTGCCCTCTAGTTCAATAATTGGTTTGAGTTGTGATTGCGCATTACGGATAAGTTGGTAGTCAATGCCATAGTGGCCTCTTAGCCCGAGTTCTTGGGCTTGGGTCGCTTGCAAAATCAGGGCAATTTGCCATGAGGGTAAGGTATCAAAGCGCTCGGGGGATTGGCGGAGCTCTAAACAATATTGTTGAAAAAGGTGATATTCATCGCGAGTTAGCCGTTGTTCAACAGGGAGAAGCTCAGCGATATCATCGCTAGGAAATGGAGAGTGGGTTTCAGTGATATCCGCCTCAACAATCAAGGCATCTGCGAGATTAAGTTTGTCTAATAATGTGGCAGACAAAGGAAACATCGTTTCTGTTCCCATGTGAATGCTACCCACAATGTGCAATTTCAGTTTTTTTGATAGCCGAATATCAACAGCAGGGTAAGGGTAAACCGGAGCAGTTTCTGTATGAAGCCAATTCTTTAAATTTTCAAACAAGTTACCCACGATTTCGTTCCTGCGTTATTTCTCATTTTCTTAGGGTAAACAATCTTACCGCAATTTGCGAATGCTCATCGTCGATTACGCATTTTTTAGCCGATTGGTGTCATCGTGGAGGTGAAATAATGTAAAAAAATGCCCCTATTAAGGGGCATGATAGGATTAATTATTTTTACTAATACCTTTAAATACACTGAGCAACGTGAATAAACTAAAGGAACTAAACACCATTTCGATGCCAATTAGGGTTGTCAGTAAAGTAATTGATGTAATTGGGCCATTACCGATGAGTAAATAAGCAATGAAGAAATCTAACAGCCCGATGATGATTTGTAACCAGCCGCCGGCTGAGCTAATTTGTTGGAAGCCGACATATAACCGAATAACCCCACCGATGATAAATAAAGCCGCCACTAAAATAGCCAACGCGACTAGGCTCTGCAACGGGTCTTTAATGAAAGAGTAGCCGACAATAATATAAATAAGACCAATGATAAAACCAAACAGTCGAGACCAACCGGTATAGATCACGGTACTTAGAATGCTCACAATCGCGCCAACGCCACCAATAATCAGGAGCACACCCAGTACGGTACTGACAGCGATACCCGATATCATTGGGTTGATGATACAAAAAATTCCGCCCGCTAATAATAAAATGGATAATATCACCAAAAATGTACGTTGTTTTTTAAACTCTTCACCCGCAAGTTTGGCAAGTTTTTCACGATCAATATTAAGCATTTTGCTCTCCAAATATGAAATAACTAACTATTTACTAGTATAGACTTAGCTTGATATTAATGACATATAAGATAATACAATTTTTACTTAGTATTAGTATGAAAATGAAGTGTTGTAGAGAGAAGGTTTAGAGATGAACAATATCAATCATTAAAAAGTGGGAAGAACATCAGTTCCTCCCACTTTAAGCTATTATTTTTCAGGTTTAAAGCGTAGTAAACGGTTTGCGTTACTGACTACTGTAATCGATGATAATGCCATTGCTGCACCTGCAACGACAGGGTTTAGTAATGTTCCCGTTATTGGGTACAAAATACCAGCGGCAATCGGGATACCTAACGTATTATAAATAAAGGCACCAAATAGGTTTTGCTTCATATTACGCAGTGTTCCTTTTGAAATAGACACCGCATCGGCAACACCATGTAAGCTTTGGCGCATTAGGGTAATGGATGCAGTTTCAATCGCGATATCACTGCCGCCACCCATCGCAATACCAACGTCAGCTCGGGCTAGAGCAGGGGCATCATTGATGCCATCACCCACCATTGCAACTTTGTGCCCTTTGGCTTGCAAGGCTTCAATTGCGGCGGATTTACCGTCTGGCATAACGCCTGCAATCACTTCATCAATACCCGCTTCTTTGGCTATCGCGTTAGCTGTTACTGGGTTATCCCCGGTTAACATGACTAAACGGAAACCTTGTTTGTGCAACCGCGCCAGCGCACTTATGCTGTCTTCACGTAATGGGTCACGGATAGATAACAGCGCGGCAACTTTACCATCAACAGCCAGTAAGACGGGAGTGACACCTTGAGTGGCTTGTTGGTGTAGTGTTTCTTCAATATCACGGGTATCAACATTATTTTGTGCTAACAGTTTTTGGTTACCTAATAAAATAGTTTTTCCATCAATTATTGCACTAATACCTAACCCTGCTAAGGTTCTAAACTGCTGATTAGCGGGCAGTGTTAAGCCTTTTGCGCGATTTAAAACAGCGCGAGCCAGTGGGTGATTAGAACCATTTTCTAATGAAGCGGCAAACTGTAAGGCGGTGTCTTGTTCGAACCCATTAAATACATGGATATCCGTAACTTGTGGCATACCTTCAGTCAATGTACCTGTTTTATCAAAGACAATGGTGTCTAACTCACTTGCTTGCTGTAATGCATCCGCATCGCGCACTAATACGCCAAATTCAGCCGCTCGGCCCACGCCAGAAATAATCGACATTGGCGTTGCAAGGCCTAGCGCACAAGGACACGCAATGATTAATACCGTTGTGGTAATAACGAGTGCGTAAGTAATTTGTGGTGCAGGCCCAATAAAGTACCAAATTGCACCTGAAATTAAGGCAATAGCCACAACGACCGGTACAAACACGGCAGAAATACGGTCAGCAAGCTGGCCAATTTGTGGTTTACTACTTTGTGCTTGGCGAACAAGGTGAATAATGCGCGCTAAAGTCGTTTGGCTGCCGACAGCAGCGGCTCGAAATAGCACGGTACCATCTTGTACCACAGTTCCCGCATGGACTTGATCCCCTTTACTTTTTTGCTGCGGGATCGGCTCACCAGTTAGCATGGCTTCGTCTAACCAAACCTCGCCTTCGATAATTTCACCATCAACAGGGACACGGTCACCCGTTGCTAAGCGTAAAACCATTCCTTTTTTGACTTGCTCCAGTGGCATATCCACTTCGCCTTGTTCTGTGACAACACGGGCCGTTGGCGGCGTCAGGTCTAGCAAGCGTTCAAGGGCTTTGGATGAGCGTTGGCGAGCTCGTTGTTCTAAGGCATGACCTAGGTTAATAAGACCGATGATCATGGCACTGGCTTCATAATAAAGGTGTCTGGCTTGGTCTGGGAACCATTCAGGCCAAATATTGACTACAATAGAATAGAGCCAAGCCGCCCCTGTTCCTAGCGCGACTAAGGTGTCCATGGTCGCACTGCCATTTTTTAGGCTTTGCCATGCATTTCGATAAAAGTGCCCACCTGCAAATACCATGACCGCAAGGGTTAATACACCAATGGTGAGCCAAATGGTATGGTTTTGCTCAGTCAGCACCATGTTATCGCCCATCATCCCCCACACCATCACAGGGATACCAAGGGCAAGTGCTAATGCTGATTGCCAGCGGAAGCGGCGCATATTGGTTTGCGCGACCTCCTGTTGGCGCTCTCGGCGTTTAGCTTCATCTTGAATGATTTCCGCGCCATAACCTGCTTTAACAACCGCGGCGATTAAATCATTCGGCTCAGCAGTTCCGGTGACTAAAGCACTGCGCTCAGCTAAGTTGACACGTGCATTTTCAACGCCTGGTACGCTATTTAAGGCTTTTTGGACTTTGTTGACACAACTGGCACAGGTCATGCCATCAAGCAGTAACTGCACACTGTCATCCATTGGGCTAATTTCAGGTTGTTCACCTAAATCAGACTCTTGTGCCGGGATCTCACAGATTGCCGCTGAATCAGCTTCCGGCTGTTCAGTTATGGTACTCAGCGGCTCAGTTTTTGGGTGAGATTCACCCACAGTTGCTTGGTAGCCAGCGGCTTGAACCGCAGCAATTAGGGATTCTGCGGATGCCATACCACGGACAACAGCGGTTTGGGTATCGACAGTTGCACTTTCAACACCATCAACTGCTTCTAGCGCTTGCTGTGTTTTAGCGGCACATTTCATGCAACTTAGACCCGAAAGGGCTAAAGTGATCGCTTTTGTTTGAGCTAGTTCTGCGTTGTAACCCGCTTGTTGAACGGCAGCGATTAACGTTTGCGCATCCGCAGTGCCATATACCTTGGCGCTAGTCGTATCGACAACAGCAGTGGCGACACCGTCAACCTCTTCGAGTGCTTTTTGTGTTTTACCCGCACATTTCATACAATTGAGGCCAGAAAGTTGTAATTCGATATCTGGGGCTGTAGCCACTTCAGCTTCATAACCTGCGTCAACGATGGTTTTAATTAAATCAGCCACATTGGCATCACTTTCCATCACGGCATAATCGATAGTGACTTTTAAGTTAGTGACATCACCGCGCCCTTCGAGCGCTTTAGTGACTGAGCCGACACAGTGCATGCAGCTTAGCCCCTGTAATTTTAAAATAATCATGTTACTCATTTTGCAGCCTCCAAAACCCGTTTGATGTATTGGGTCTATAACTTTATCTACAATTAGGTCTATAATTCGACAATGAACAAAGGTTACACCTTCCAGCAAGGTTAAGGTCAAGAGGAATTATGAATATTAGTGAAATTGCCAAAAAAACGGGGCTAACTGCAAAAGCTATTCGTTTTTATGAAGACAAAGGGCTAATTACACCACCTGAAAGAGGGGAAAATAGCTACCGTTATTATCAGGAGTGCCATCTAAACGAACTCGTGTTGCTAAAACAGGCAAAAGATGTGGGTTTTACCTTGGATGAATGTGGCGAACTATTAGGTTTATTTCGCAACCCAACCCGACATAGTGCTGATGTAAAGACGACAACGATAGCTAAGATAAATGAAATAGAGCAGACAATCGTTAAATTGTCTGCCATTCGAGATACATTACAAGAGCTCGTGGACGTATGCCCTGGGGATGATGGCGCAGATTGCCCGATTATTGACCACTTGGCACGTGGGTGTTGTCATCATGAGAAGGTTTAACCTGCAAGGTGATACCGTCTACTGCGATGACCACCACTTCTGTGTTGGCGCTTAATGGCGTGTCGCTATACACGCGCCAACTACCATCTGCAAGGCGTACTCGGCTAAAGCCTTCTTCGGTATCTGACAACAAACGGCCTTTCACACCAATCAGTTGATGACTGATTTGATTGACGTTATCTGCCTTATTTTTTTGCTTGTTCCTCAACCAGTTGCGCCATAACACAGCAGAGACAACGGTAAAAATGGCAAACAAGATCCCTTGCCACTCCCAACCGATGAATGGCAGAGCCCAAACGATAACCCCAACAAGCACCGCAGCAATACCCGACCATAAAAGATAGCCTGCGGTACCAAGAAGTTCACCAATCAGCAATAGCCCACCAAGACACAGCCAAAACCATGCGGGTTGAGCACTGATAAGCTCTATCATTCTTTTACCTGTTTTTTTATGGCACCGGTTTTCTTGCTTTCACCGATTAGCTCAGTAATCCCACCAATTGCGCCCATTAAGTTACTGGCTTCTAATGGCATCATGATGACTTTGCTGTTTTCGGCAGAACCAATACTGGTCAGTGCATCGGTGTATTTTTGCGCCACAAAGTAGTTAATCGCCTGCATATCACCAGCGGCAATCGCTTCAGATACCATTTGTGTTGCTTTTGCTTCCGCTTCCGCAGCTCTTTCGCGTGCTTCGGCTTGTAAAAATGCGGATTGGCGTTCACCTTCAGCTTTGAGAATTTGTGACTGTTTTTCACCTTCAGCTTTTAAAATTGCTGCTTGGCGGATACCTTCAGCCTCAAGAATATCAGCCCGTTTGGTACGTTCAGCTTTCATCTGCGCATTCATCGCACTAATTAATTCTTTTGGTGGCTTCACATCACGAATTTCGATACGGGTAATTTTGACACCCCAAGGGTTAGTTGCTTCATCCACCACGTGTAATAAACGGCTATTAATGGAATCACGTTGCGACAACATTTCGTCTAGTTCCATGGAACCTAATACGGTACGAATATTCGTCATGGTTAAATTTAGTACGGAAAGCTCAAGGTTGCTGACTTCATAGGCCGCACGTACTGGGTCAACGACTTGAATAAAGCAGACCGCATCAATCGTGACGTTGGCATTATCGCGAGAAATAACTTCTTGGGATGGGATATCAAGGACTTGTTCCATCATATTGATACGACGGCCAATTTTGTCCATAAATGGCACAATAATATGCAAGCCTGGTTGTAACGTACGGGTATAGCGGCCGAAGCGCTCAACTGTCCATTGAAAGCCTTGCGGTACTGTTTTAACACAGGTAAAAACAATAACGACAGCGACAAAAATGATAATCGGTATTGCACCAAAGGCGAACAAGTCCATATTTAACCCTTAATTAGTAAAGTAATGAATATACTTGGCGACGGTATTTACTGGCAATGGCATCACCGGTTCCCATGGCAGACATAATATCCATCATGGTTTTTCTCACTGCGCCGTCACCTGCACCCAAGTCGGTACGTAAAAAGCCGAATAACATTTCCAGCGCTTCTTCGTTGCGGTTCACTTCATGCAGTTTTAGGGCTAATTGAACAGCTAACATTGTATTTTGCGGATCTTGATTGAATTCATCTTGCAATTGCTGAATTTCAGGGGTGTCCGCAGCTTGTTTTAATAATTCAATTTGTGCGATTAAACCTTGGTAGCGACTGTCTTTATCCTGTAATGGGACTGCTTCTAAAGTAGCTTGTGCGTCATCAACAAGATTTAAACCGATTTGGGTTTCTGCCAACAATAATGTGATTTCGCTATTTTTTGGGTTCAGCTGATGCGCTTCTTTTAACAATGGTAGCGCTTCTTCTGTTTTACCTTCTGCTATTAATTCAGCGGCTTGTGCTGCTTTCATTTCTTCTGGGCTTGGCAGCACGCGAGATAAAATTTCCAGTACGACCTCTTCGGGTTGTGGCCCTTCAAAGCCATCAACAGGACGACCATTTTGCAACACATACAGGGTAGGGATCGCTTTTAAGCCAAACTGACTGGCGATCATTTGTTCTTCATCACAATTAACTTTAGCTAAAATAAATGACCCTGCGTAGTCGTTGGCAATTTTTTCCAACATAGTACCGAAATCTTGGCAATGAGGGCTACGCGGTGACCAAAAGTAAAACATGACAGGTAAGTTCATTGATTGTTCAATGACTTGGTGTAGGTTGGTTTCGTTAATATCAATTATCTGAGCGTTAGCAAACATAAGAAGTCTCTTTTGAATTTGTTATCAATAGAATTTTTGGGCGATGGTAATAAAATGGGGCTGATTTTGCTTTTTTCAAGCTTTTTTCCCCTGATTTGCCAGTATTTTATCCATTATTTTGTCAGGTAAAATACGCTTTAAGATACGCACAGCGACAGTTAATAACGTGACAGAATAGCGTACTTTTGGGCGCGGGCTTTCTAACGCATGGATCAATTTTTCTACCACATGTTCCGGTGTTAAGGTAAAACGTGAGGCAATACCTGGGTTTTTAACAGGCTTATCTTTTTGAGTTTGTTCAACATTTTGAGTAAATGCTGTATGAATAGGGCCGGGCTCAATTAAGCTTACTTTTACCCCCGTTCCTGCCAACTCTAGGCGTAAGGCATCAGACCATGCTTCCAGTGCGTATTTACTGGCTGCATAAGCGCCACGGCCGGGGGTTGAAATCACCCCCATTACCGAACTGGTTTGGATAATTCGGCCTTCATGGTGCGCGCTCATGGCGGGTAATAGCAAAAAAGTTAACTGGTGAACACCAAAAAAATTAGTGGAAAATTGTGCTTCGAGTTGCTCGCGGCTGACGCTATTTAATGGCCCATACACCCCAAAACCGGCGTTATTGAATAACCCGTAAAGGCGATGATTACAGAGTGTTAGCACCGTTTGAGCCGCTGTTTCTATGCTATCTTTATCATCGAGGTCAAGGGAGACGGTGTCATAACCCTGTTCTTTCAGGCGCAAAATATCACTTTCTTTACGGCAGGCAACAATAACATGGTAGCCACGCAGGCGAAGTGTTTGTGCAGCACAAAAGCCAATACCGCTTGAAGCACCTGTGACTAGGACTGATTTTTTGTTTCGTGCTGATGTTTGCATAACTTTACCTTGGTTTCATGCAACTGAATCTATTTCGGGTATAAAAGAGCGTTTTAATCCCCTTGTTTAACGTCTGTTTTATTGACTAGACGGTAAAATATGTTCAGAAAGTTGTTTTTCCATAAAATCAGCAATGGATGGCTGGGCTTCAACCGTCGGGTGAATACCGTCTTGTTGTATCCATTCAGGCTTAGTTATCACGGTTTCCATATAAAATGGCAGTAATGGAATTTGATTACTTTGCGCCAATTTCGGATAGACTTTTTCGAAACTTGTCGTATAACGTTTTCCATAGTTAGGTGGAATACGAATTTGCATTAAGAGCGGTTTCGCACCGGATTGCACGATTTGCTTAATAATCTGTTGTAAATTAGCTTCAAGTTGTTCTACTGGGAGACCTTGTAAGCCGTCATTTGCACCTAACTCAATCAATACCCAGTTAGGTTTGTTTTGTTCGAGTAACATGGAAAGGCGTTCTAACCCCTGCGCAGAGGTATTCCCACTAATACTACCGTTAATAATAGCAACGGGTGGGGAAAGTTTCTGCCAACGTTCGGCAAGCAAAGTGGCCCAAGCCTGCTCAGCCGGTAGACGGTAGCCTGCACTTAGGCTATCACCTAAGATTAATAGCTTAGTTGACGCAAGTGCGTGCCCACTTGCAGTCAGTAACAGGAGAAATACCAATATATGTCGGCGAATAATATTCTTGAAGTTCATCATCTCATTAAACGTGTTGGCCAAGGTGAACATGAACTGACTATATTGCAAGGTGTTGAGCTAATTGTCGAGTCCGGGCAAACAATTGCTTTAATTGGGGAGTCTGGTTCGGGGAAATCAACCTTGTTAGGGATTATCGCGGGGTTGGATGACGGCTCCAGTGGAACGGTTAATTTATTAGGCCAAGACCTCACTAAAATGGATGAAGAGCAACGGGCACGTTTACGGGCACAAAGTGTCGGTTTTGTGTTCCAATCTTTTATGTTAATCCCAACCTTAAATGCCATTGAAAATGTGCAACTTCCTTCTTTGCTACGTGGCGAATCTGAGTCTGAAAGTTATCAACACGCGGCGAGTTTACTGACTGATTTAGGCTTAAAAGATCGCTTAAAACACATGCCACCACAGTTGTCAGGGGGGGAACAACAACGCGTTGCACTTGCTCGAGCTTTTAATGGCCGCCCTCAGATTTTATTTGCTGATGAACCAACGGGTAACCTCGATCGTCATACAGGGGATAAAATTGCAGATTTATTATTTGCGATGAACAAAGAGCATGGAACAACCTTGATTTTGGTTACTCACGATAACGAGCTAGCTGCGCGTTGCCAACGTCGCTTGCGTTTGGTTGATGGGCAGTTGAGGGAAGAAGCATGATTTGGCGTTGGTTTTGGCGTGAATGGAAAACACCCTCGTTATTGATTGTTTGGCTTGCGCTTACTCTTGCAGTTGCCTGTGTATTGGCTTTAGGGCGAATTAGTGATCGCATTGAAAATAGCATGAGCTACCAAAGCCGTGAGTTGTTAGCGGGGGATTTAGTTTTACGCTCTTCTCATCCAAGCGATCCTACATGGTTACAAGAAGCCCAAAAAGAGGGCTTAGCGCTCAGCCAGCAAATATCATTTTCTACCATGGCTTATGCGACGGAAGATGAAGACGCTCGGCCACAATTGGTGTTAGTGAAAGCCGCAGATAAGGCATATCCATTATATGGCGAGCTTATCACTGAACCCGCTGGGTTAACCCCGACAAAAGGGGAAATATTAGTCGCTCCACGGCTATTAGAATTATTGAACCTCAATGTAGGGGATAACATTGATATCGGAGATGCAACGCTAAAAATCTCGGGTAAATTAATCCAAGAGCCCGATAGCGGATTTAACCCGTTCCAGATTGCACCAAGGGTGTTAATAGCGATTGAAGATGCGCCACTAACAGGGGCTATTCAATTAGGTAGCCGATTAACATATCGCGACATGTTTGCCGGTGATCGTCAGCTGATTGATGCATTTCAACAAAAATATGAGCAAGATCTGCGAAATGATCAGCGTTGGTATACGTTAAGCGAAGATAACGGCGCAGTAGGCAAAACCTTCCAACGGGCTCAACAATTTTTATTGTTGTCAGTGTTATTAACACTGCTGCTAGCCATTGCTGCGGTCGTGGTTTCAATGACGCATTATTGCCGCAGCCGTCATCAACTAATCGCAGTATTAAAAACTCTAGGAGCAGGGCGTAGCGCATTACGTCAGTGGATTATTGGGCAGTGGTTAGTGATTTTAATCGCTGCGGCTTTACTCGGCTCATTATTAGGTTTGGCTTTTGAAGGCATTTTAATGCAAATCTTAGGGGCTATGTTGCCGAAGGAATTGCCACCTGCGAGTTTAATGCCTTGGGTTTGGGCAATCGGTACATTATTCATTATTGCTATTATTGTTGGCAGTCGCCCTTATTACCAACTGATGGCAACCCAGCCTTCAAGGGTATTACGTGAAGATGCCAAATCACCCGTTTGGCCGCTGTATTATTATCTGCCAATTGTTATTTTAATTGTGGTTGGTGGGTTATTTATTTTTGCTGGTGTCAATCCTCTGTTATGGTCAATTTTGGCGGGTATTGTCGTGGTGGCCATTCTACTTGCGCTGATTGGTTGGGTAGGCTTATGGGGGCTACGCCATATTAAGTTCCGCCAATTAAGTTTGCGTTTATCCGTTAGTCGCCTATTGCGTCAGCCGTTACAAACCATCACACAAATGAGTGCATTTTCGCTGTCATTTATGTTGTTGGCGCTGCTAATTTTAGTGCGTGGTGATTTACTTGATCGCTGGCAGCAACAATTACCTGCAGATAGCCCGAACTATTTCTTGATTAATATGAACCAGTCACAGCTTGAGCCTGTCACCAAGCTCTTGGCTGAGTTTGACGTTAAACCAACAGAGTTCAACCCTGTGGTGTTAGCGCGTCTAACCGATATTAATGACCAGTCAGCGATTGAATGGGCAGATCAACGTGATCCAAATAATAATACGGTGCGACGTGAATTGAGCCTAACTTGGCAATCTGATCTAGCGCCAGCTAATGTGGTTGACGAAGGGACATGGCCACCGAAAGCGGGAGAAGTTTCGATAGAACAAACGGTTGTTAAAGAGCTCGGATTGAAATTAGGCGATAAACTAACATTTAACGCTGGGGCTCAGGTCTTTAGTGCAACAGTCAGTAGTATTCGTACGGTTGATTGGGAGAGCCTGCGACCGAACTTCTATTTTATTTTCTCTGAAGAAAGTCTTTCTCAAATGCCAGCTACTTGGCTGAGCAGTTTCCACTATGAAGGGGATGGGCAGCTATTGACGCAACTTAGCCGCCATTACCCGACAATTAATGTGCTCGACACTGGTGCAATTATTACCCAAATTCAGCAAATTCTTCAGCAAGTTAGCCAAGCTCTTGAAGTGATGGTGGTACTGGTTATTTTCTGTGGGTTATTGCTATTATTGGCTCAAATTCAAGTGGGTATGAGCCAACGAGAGCGAGAGCTCGTAGTATATAGAACGCTAGGCGCCAGTAAAAAATTAATGCGTAGAACGTTATGGAGCGAATTTGCATTACTTGGCTTAATGGCCGGGCTTGCCGCAGCTTTTGGAGCAGAAATTGCATTATGGCTGTTGCAAAGTAAAGTGTTTGATTTCCCATGGCAGCCTGAATGGCGTATGTGGGTATTATTGCCTTTGTGCGCGGCAATTTTATTGTCTATTTGCGGTGGGTGGTTAGGACTGCGTTTATTAGGGACGGGTAATCAGCACCGTCGTTTACCTAATAGTTAAATACTCGTCATACTTCGAGTTGCAGCGTTGTTGACTGCGTTCAGCTAGCCGAATCACATACTTATGTATGCTCATCGGTCTATCTTCACTTGTCGCCTAGCTGCAACTCGAATTATTTAGAGTATGGTGGTATTAGGAAAATATCTTAATACCAATATTTATTGAACATGATAAAAAATAACCTGTTTTTCAGTAAAATAACTGTCTCCAATCTTTCATAAAAGCTTCATTCATCGACGTTATGATTCCGCCATCAATTATTGATAGCCTTAAAATGGAAACATAACAATGCAGAATAACTATTCTATTAAACGTAAACTGGGCTCGTTATCTTTATTGGCTAGTTTAATTTCATTTAGCATCACTGGGTTTGCTCAACAAGAAGTACCAGCAACATTGGCGGGTCACTCCATTCTTCCGGTTAATTCCACTGTCGCTACACCTGAAAATGCACCTTCAGACATGCAAGTGAGTGGTAAATTTACCACAGGCGCTCGTGTAGATAGTTTAGGGAAAATGGAAGGTAAATCTGCAGATCGCCCAACGGGAATGCACATTCCAATTAAAGGCCAACCACGTCAAGGGCACTCGGGTATCAAACGCATGGCGGATGGTACTTACTGGGTTTTAACTGATAATGGATTTGGCAACAAAGTAAACTCCCCTGACTCTATGTTGTATGTCACTCAATATGATATTGATTTTCAAACGGGTAATACGACACCATTAAAAACGGTTTTCTTCCATGACCCCGATAAAATTATCCCTTTCCATATTACGAATGAAAGTACAAAAGAACGCTATTTAACAGGCAGTGATTTTGATCCTGAAAGCTTTCAATTTGCGGATGGTGCTTTATGGGTTGGTGATGAGTTTGGCCCTTACTTAATCAAAATAGATTTGGATGGCAAGGTATTAGCCTTGTTTGAAACGCAAGTAGATGGAAAGAAAGTCGTTTCTCCGGATCACTACCAAATCACCACACCAGGTAAACCCACAGATAAAGTGACTTTCCAAGTCAACCGTTCGAAAGGTTTTGAAGGCATGGCGTCATCGCCAGACGGTTCTAAGCTCTATCCAATGCTAGAAGGGGCGATTTGGCTTGATGGCAAACAAGATTATGAAAATGTTGATGGCAAACGTGCAGCACGTATTCTTGAATTTGATGTGAAAAAGCAAGATTGGACTGGCAGAAGTTGGTTATATGTCTTTGAAGATAACCAAAACGCCATTGGTGATTTTAATCTTATTGATGATACTCACGGCCTAATCATTGAGCGTGATAATGGTGAAGGTACAGCAGATAAAGCCTGCACGGCGGGAAGCAGTAATACTGAAAGTTGTTTTAGTAATTTAGCTAAATTCAAGCGTGTTTATCGTATTGAATTTTCAGATAACAACATAGGCAAACCAGTAGATAAGCAGGCTTATATTGATTTAATGAATATCAAAGACCCGAACAATATGGCAAGAAAACCCTTAAATGACGGGGTATTTACCTTCCCATTCTTTACCATAGAGAACGTTGATGTAGTTGATAGCGAACACATTATTGTTGGCAATGACAATAACTACCCGTTCTCATCCAGTCGTGAACCAAATAAAGCGGATGATAACGAATTTATCTTATTAAAAGTTCCTGAGCTGTTAAAACCGTAATTGATTTTGCGCCACATTTTGATTTTTTGGTGGCGCAAATAAGCGATATGTATTGATCCAATATCTGGTCTTAAACTTATTTTCCCTTTGGTTTTAATTTTTCCCGAGCTAAGTACTCGGGATTTTTTATTTGTGATTAAGTGCAGGGGGCTTCATCATCAAAGTAAGACCTAAAATCACGACAACAGGCGCAGCAATAATCAAAAATGCAGGGGTGAAACTCCCTGTGAAATCTTTTATTGCACCAGCAATAAAAGGCGCTAAACAAGCAACGGTTGAAATTAAATTCACCACAGAGAATAGTTCTAGGTATGGGCCTCGGCCAAAATAATTTGAAAGCAAAACACTTGATGCCAAAAAAGTCATGCCGTAGCCAATGCCAACGCATAACACAAACAAGATTAGCCATAGCCATGAGGTGGCAATACTGAGGAAGATAACACCTAATACCATGGTAATTAGGCTACCAATTAATAGTTTCTTTGGTTCTAGCCATTCCCCAGCGGCTCCACCAATAAGTCTTGAGAATGCATTAACAAATGCCATTGTACTTAACAATGAAATCGCCACGGTCATGCCAAAACCACGCTCTTCAATATGGGCAACAGCAAAGCTATTAACGGTAATACCACACCATAAAAATGAGGTATAAGTTGCAGCAATTAAGTAAAACTGCCATGTACGTAGTGCTCTGCCGACTGTCCATACTTCTGGAGTGCGATAAATGGGTTTACTCGCATCACTCACTTGTTTTTGCATCACTTTTTTTGCGTGTTCTTGTTCTTGTTTACCTTCACGCAGCATAAAAATAGTGATTAACGTGACAATGCTCAGATAAACGGCGCATAGAACCCAATGCATACGCCAAGAGCCTAACTGGTTTGAGGCATAAAAGTAAATCCAAGGGCCTGCAACGCCTCCCAAACCCCCGATGGTGAAATATAACCCAAAGGCAAGGGATTGCTTTTCAAATAACCGTGAAAGTACGTAAGTCCCAGGAACTGTGGCAAGTAAGGTGAAACCAATGCCAATTAATGCGGTGCCTAAAAAATAGGTGCTGATGGCTTGTGTGGAATAAAGGCTATAAAAGCCCGCAACAAAGACACTGGTACCTAGCAATAAAGTGGCCCGTACACCGACTTTACGGATCAGCAGAGAAGGGAGAAAGCTCGCAAGCCCGCAAGTTAAGCCCAGTAGCGTAAAACCAAATCCAGCCTCACTCCAACTCCATTTGAGCTCACTTATCATCTCAGGTAAAACCACACCCAGAGATGTAAAGGTGGTTGCAGTGGCTAAAAAATAAACCAGCCCTAATAGAACAAGAATGCACCACTGATAAAACGGACTAAAAGGCTGCGAGGACATATTGACTCCAGTAATGCCGCACACCTTAAATCAGGATATTTGTTTTCTGGATGACGGCGTAAATAGCATAATGCCCGAAAATAGGTTCGGGCATCGAATAGGGCTATTTTCCCTATTTATTGGTGAGAGTACCAGTCTAATTTTGCATTTGCCCACTCAATGCCACTTTTGTACTCATTTGGTAAAAGTGGAACTAAAGCAGTAAGTGTTGCAGACAATTGATTGCAGTCGCGATGAGAAAGGTTTAAATGGCCCACTTTCCGAGCAGGGCGCACCTCTTTTTCATACCAGTGAAGGTGAACTAGGGGTAAGTTTAACCAGTTTATATTTACATCAGTACCAATTAAATTGACCATAACAGCAGGGCTATAGACTTCAGGTGATGGCATTGGCAGGTTTAAAATGGCACGTAGATGTAACTCAAATTGGCTAATGGATGCACCATTTTGTGTCCAATGGCCGCTATTATGTACGCGAGGCGCAATTTCGTTAATCAGTAGGTTATCGCCCACGACAAAACACTCCATTGCCATCACACCAATATAACCTAACTCATCCATGACTGCGCTGAGCATGGCTTGAGCTTGTTCCTGTTGCGGGTTAGTTGACTTAGGGAAGGCTACACTGGTCCGCAAAATACCTTCTTGGTGCAAATTATGGGTAATCGGGTAAAAAACGGATTTTCCCTCTAAATTTCGGGCCCCAATGACAGACACTTCCGCGTCAAAAGGGATGCCTTGTTCAACGATACATTCACCGTAAATTTCAGCGGGTAAGTCTTTTTCATCACCAGGGCGAACACGCCATTGACCACGCCCGTCGTAGCCGCCAGTTCTGCGTTTTACAATGAGGAAATCGCCTAAAGTTGCAAATAATTCAGGCCATTGTTCAGGGGATTCTAATAATGCCCAAGGTGCAGTGGAAAGTTGCAAACTATCAAATAAACTTTTTTGTGGGAACCTATCCGCTAAACGTGGAAAAATATCACGGTTAATAAAGGCATTATGGCGAGCTAATTCTTTTGTCAAAGGTGTTTCTGGCCAGCGTTCAATTTCAGCGGTGATGACGCTTTGCTGATAAGGAACGGCTTCCGGCTCTGCATCAAGCCCAACAGGAAAAACGGCGATACCTAATGGCTCACCCGCTTGACGCAGCATGCGACCTAGTTGGCCATTACCAAGCACACAAACGGGTTTCATTATGCTTCCCTCGGGTCTGGGTTGTTTAGCACATCATTGGTTTGTGCTTCACGCCACGCGGCAAGGCGGTTGAAAATAGCAGTATCACTTATTGCTAATACCTGAGCGGCTAACAGCGCTGCGTTTGCTGCACCTGCTTTACCGATTGCTAGTGTGCCGACAGGGATGCCTTTAGGCATTTGAACGATGGAGTATAGGCTGTCGACACCACTGAGAGCAGCGCTTTGTACTGGTACACCAAAGACAGGCACTAAGGTTTTTGCAGCTAACATACCCGGTAGATGAGCGGCACCACCAGCGCCTGCAATAATCACATCAACCCCATTTTTTTTCGCATTTTCAGCAAAGGAAAATAATTTATCTGGGGTGCGGTGTGCAGAGACGATTTCGACATGAAAAGGGATTTGGAGTTCAGTTAATACATCAGCAGCGTGCTGCATTGTCGTCCAATCGCTTTTCGAACCCATAACAATGGCGATTTTTGCCGCAGATTGAGCAGAAACTTGGGCAGTCATTTGGTGCTTTCCTGTAGTGAAAAAAACATGACCCTAAGATGGGGAAATTGAATTAAGGTGATCATATCACGGTAATGCAGTCAGGAAAACGTTTGCGTGATTAATAATTAAGCAAACGAGTCGTGTATGCGATGAGAAATTCTGGGGCTAATTAAAATTACTCGAATGGAAAGAAAATAAGTTCAATGCCTTGCTCGCTAATGACAAAAGCAGAACCTTCATCGTGCCATGCACCTAATACACCTCGATAATGCAATTCACCACCGATATTCACCTCATGAATGGCAGGGCGGTGAGTATGACCATGGATCATCCATTGCGCTTGGTGCCTTTGTAATGCATCAATAACGGCTTGCGAATTGACGTCCATAATCGACTCGGCTTTCATGCTGCTTGCATATTGGCTATTTTGTCGCATTTTTTGCGCGATACGGCGACGCACAAAGAGGGGGAGCAGCAAAAACAACCGTTGGACCCAAGGAGTATGAACTTTTTTACGGTAATTTTGATAGGCGGCATCGTCTATACATAATGTATCACCATGCAAAATTAAAATACGTTTACCATAAAGTTCGAGCAATGTTTCTTGCGGTAATAGGGTCATGCCACACTGTTTCGCATAGCGTTTACCGATTAAAAAATCCCGATTTCCATGAATGAAATAACAGGGTATTCCGCGATCTGTAAGCTGTTTTAGTTCGTTGGCAACTTGTTGATGTAGCGGGTTGTTGTCATCATCGCCCACCCAATAATTGAAAAAATCGCCGAGAATATACAGGCTTTCGGCATGGATGGCTTGCTGTTGAATAAAGTTGATAAAACCGGCGGTGATCGCCGGTTCATCTTCACTTAAATGCAAATCTGCAATGATGTAAGTGGACATGCGTCAGGTTTACTCGCTGACAGTCACTTTTTCAATGATAACGTCTTCACGTGGAACATCTTGGTGGAAACCGCTACGGCCAGTTGAGACACCTTTGATTTTGTCAACAACGTCCATACCTTCAACCACTTCAGCAAATACACAGTAGCCCCAGCCATCTGGACGTTCTGAACGGAAGTTTAAGAAGTCGTTGTCAGCAACGTTGATAAAGAACTGTGCTGTTGCTGAATGAGGGTCGTTAGTACGAGCCATCGCTAAGGTACCACGGCTGTTTTTTAAACCGTTGTTAGCTTCGTTTTTGATAGGTGCTTTAGTGTTTTTTTGTTCCATGCCCGGCTCAAAACCACCGCCTTGGATCATGAAACCATTAATAACACGATGGAAAATGGTATTATTGTAAAAACCTTCACGGCAGTAAGTTAAAAAGTTTTCGACTGTAACGGGGGCTTTATCGTCAAACGTTTTGATAACAATATCACCGTGATTGGTATGAAATGTAACCATAATAGCTATCCTGAATAATTGTTTTTTGTGCGCTAACTTGCGAAAGCGTTGAGATCAGCACGTTTATATCACAGATAAAACCTGACTTGAAGCGGAAGGAAGCTTAGCGGGTAGTTTATAGCATAATAGGTGTGTATTAAACCCAATGAATAAACTGAAAAGGAAGCGGGGTAAACCCTTGCATTCTTAAGGTGATCGGGGTTCAATAACATGATATTTTATCGGTAGAAATCGATAATCATTTTTCAAATAAATGGAAAAGTTCAGATGCTACAAATTTTTAATACACTAAGTCGTCAAAAAGAAGAGTTTAAGCCCATCCACGCAGGGAAGATTGGGATGTATGTGTGTGGCATCACTATCTACGACTTGTGTCATATCGGCCACGGCCGTACATTTGTGGCATTTGATGCAATTAGCCGCTATTTGCGTTATTTGGGTTACGACTTAAATTATGTGCGCAACGTCACCGATATTGACGATAAAATCATTAAACGTGCAGCAGAAAATAATGAAAGCGTCGAAGAGCTAACAACGCGTATGCTGGCTGAAATGCATAAAGATTTCGATGCATTGAATATTTTACGCCCTGATAGCGAACCACGAGCAACGCGTCATATTGGTGAAATTATTGAATTAACCCAAAGCTTGATTGAGCGTGGTCATGCTTATGTCGCTGCGAATGGCGATGTCATGTTTGAGGTGAAAACCGACCCAAATTATGGCCTGTTATCCCGCCAAGATTTAGAGCAGTTGCAAGCAGGTGCTCGCGTCGAAGTGGCTGATGTAAAACGTAATCCAATGGACTTCGTCTTGTGGAAAATGTCTAAAGAAGGCGAACCAAGCTGGGAATCCCCATGGGGCTTAGGCCGTCCAGGTTGGCACATTGAATGTTCGGCAATGAACAGTAAAACATTAGGCAACCATTTTGATATTCACGGTGGCGGCTCAGATTTAATGTTTCCACACCATGAAAATGAAATCGCACAATCTACCTGTGCTCATGATGGCCCTTATGTGAATTACTGGATGCACTCCGGTATGGTCATGGTTGATAGAGAGAAAATGTCTAAGTCTCTCAATAATTTCTTCACTATTCGTGACGTACTTGAGTATTACGATGCAGAAACAGTGCGTTATTTTCTGTTATCAGGCCATTATCGTAGCCAACTTAACTACACAGAAGAAAACTTGAAACAGGCGCGCACTGCACTTGAGCGTATGTATACGGCATTGCGCGGTACCGATAAATCGGCAGTTCCTGCTGGTGGTGATGAATTTAAAGCACGTTTCATTGAGGCGATGAATGACGACTTTAACACACCAGAAGCTTATTCCGTGTTGTTTGACATGGTACGTGAAGTTAACCGTCTGAAATCAGAAGATATATCAGCGGCCAATGCGATGGCGGCACAACTTCGTGAACTGGCTGGCGTTCTTGGTTTGTTAGAACAAGACCCAGAAAGTTTCTTAAAAGGCGGCGCACAGACTGAAGATGATGCGGAAGTGGCAAAAATCGAGGCATTAATTCAACAACGCCTAGATGCGCGTCAAAATAAAGATTGGGCGCAAGCAGATGCGGCTCGTGATGAGCTGACAGCTATGGGGGTTGTGCTTGAGGATGGGGCTACTGGTACTACGTGGCGTCGCAAATAATACGCGTCATATTTCGTGCTGTGGC